>DAIDHO010000001.1 GCA_027459675.1 Parachlamydiales bacterium
GATCTGGTATAATCTGTCTGACTATGCACTTGAGGAAGCGCTCGATGATCGCCTTTCCTTCCGTCCTGTTGCAGGATTAAGTGCTTCCGAAAAATCACCCGATCACTCTGTATTTAGCAGATTCCGAGATCAGTTGATCAAGCAAGGGATACACGATCGTTTGTTCGATGAGCTCAATCGTCAAATGGATGCCAAAGGGCTTATGTTGAAACAAGGAACTCTCATCGATGCCACTGTGATCGAAGCAGCTCCTAAAAAACCTCGTGCCAACGAAGACGGAACAGGAGGGAGATCGCCTCAAGATCCTGTGATTGGACGAAGAAAGGCGGTAAATACCGCTTTGGCTACAAGGCTCATGTAGGGATAGATCAGGGGAGCGAGTTGGTTCGGAAAATCACTATGACGCCAGCTTCATGTTCATGATGGAAACATGCTTGAATCTGCTTTGAGTGGAGATGAAAACTGGGCTTTTGCGGATAAGGCCTATGATAGCAAAAAGAATCACAAGATCCTAAAAAGGAAAGGAATTAGCAACAGAATTTTGATCAAAGCAACTCGCAAAAGAGCTCTGACGGTCGCAGAAAAGCGATGCAATATATCTAGGACTGAGGAAAAACAAACTCCAGCTAACGCTGACATGCATAGCCTATAACCTGAGACGCATGGAAAAGCTATGGGCTTGAACGAAAAATCAGGCTAAAAATGACCCGGAATGAGGCAAAAATAGGTAAAAAACGTCAAACAAAGGTGAAAAGCACTCAAATTTTAAGTTGGGAAGAGACAACTTTACGCAATGGTCTCAGCTGTTTTGAAAAAGAAAAATAGAATTGGTAGAGAAGCCGTAAGATATTATTTAGAAATGCGAGTTGATAAAGATGATCTAACTGCGCAAATCCTAAATTTTATCTAACAGCTCTCCAATTAAACTACTATTCTTTAGAGTCACTAGTCTGTAAGTATAGCTGATGCATACAATAGCAAACTGTTAATGCTACTCCCGAGAGAGTACACCCTACTGCCGCTAGAGCCAATCCTTTGAATGCTGCGCATCCTGCTACTACCGCTGTTGCTGCAATACAACTTAGAGCTATAGAAACAACCTTGCCCTCAGAATGCCTCCTATTTGCTGAATTCAGGTACTGAGTCACTTGTTGATAAGCTTGTTGCAGTTTATTAATCGTCATTTAAATCCCCCTTTTAACAAAAACAATTTTATCAACTTATCTATTTATTTTAAATAAATAATTTAGAATTTAGTAAATAAAATCTTTCTAAAAAGATAAAAAATTAACCTTCTGATATTCAATAAGATACTAATAAAGTGGAGGACCTGAGACCTGCTCTCTGCAGATAGCCATAAACGACAGCTGCATGTATCCACACATACGGTCTAAAAAGTCCCTGGTTCATTTGAAGAGCCACCCCCATGATGATTAATGAAAAAAATAAGGTGGTTGCCATTTTTTTTGCTGAAAAGCTTATCGTTTTATTTTTCATGACCCTGTTATAGGCTTTGAAAAAAATCATTCCCAAATACCCAAAGGCTAGAAAACCGATCATTCCAAGGCTGGCTAAGATCTCTGTAAAGCAATTGGTAGGATCAAAGGCCTCAAACTCGGGGAGGGTTTCTATTTTAGAGTCATACACAGATTCTTTTTCTAAGAGGGCGGGTCCCACTCCCCCTATCCCCACGCCCAGAAGGGGATGGGCTAGAAAAATTTTAAAACTTTGAACGATCCCTTCCCACCTTGCAGCAAAAGAGATGTGACTCCATCCAAAATAGAAAAACTTAAAGATTGAATAAAGAGCCATCTCATAAAATAGAAAGGTCATGACCCCCATCGAAAGAAGAAAGATGAAAAGCGCTTTTTGCATTTTTCTTAAAATGAGAAGTCGTACAAAACCCAGTCTTTGGCTAAGAGTACCCAGGGCATAGATGGCAAAAAAAGTGGCATAAGAAACTAAAAGACCTGTGGAAGTCGAAATCACCAGTAACATATTTTGACAAAAAAGTTTCAAGCGTTGAGGAAAAGCTCCTCTTCCTTTATTTTGAAGAAGCCGCTCCCCATTCAAAAACATCACGTAGGGAATCATGTAGAGAGCATAGTAGGACGGCTCATACAAAAAGGCCTGTCCGCGGGCAATAAAGCCAACTCTTTGGAGGGCAAAGGAGTCATATATACCAAAGAGAGAAAGCAAAACTTGGCCAGTGGCATACAGAGCCATCACTACAAACGACTTCCAGTAAGTGGAAAAAAATCGATCAAGTTCGATCATCTTTAAAATTTGAAGAGGAAGAAAAAAATAAAAGATAAAATTAAAAAGAAAAACCGCCACGTAGCCTAAAGAACGGCCAGGAGCTGTTCCAAACATTGCTGAAAGAAGCATCGATCCTAAGATGAGAATAAAGGCGTTCAAGATCGGGCGGGGAAGACTCCATGCTTTTCTTTCTAGAAGCATCCAGCCGAATAAAAATAAAGCCACTAAATGCCCTATTTTAGGTTTAAAAATTCCCACTAAGACATAGAGTTGCTCGCATGAGGAGAATAAAAAATATATAAAAAGTAGACTAAAAAAACAAAAATTTTTAAGAGATCTTCTTTCAAGAGGGACGGGGATGTTATTGCAGGCGTCCATAGATATCTTCGAATCGGACAATATCATCTTCACCTGTATACTCTCCTACTTGGACTTCGATCATTTCTAGGACCACTTTCCCGGGATTTTCAAGACGATGAAGGGTTGATTTAGAAATATAAATGCTTTCATTTTCATGGAGCAATTTTTCTTCTGTGCCGATGATGACTTTGGCTGTACCGTTGACAACCACCCAGTGTTCACTGCGATGGTAATGCATCTGAAGACTTAGCTTCTGGCCGGGATTCACGACAATCCGCTTCACTTTAAAGCGAGGACCCGATTCTAAGACCGAATAGTGCCCCCACGGCCTTGAAACCGTCACATGCTCTTGAATTTCTTTGCTTTTAATTTTTTTTAGACTCTCAACAACCTCTTTCACTTTTTGGGACTCTCCCTTCTTTCCTAGAAAAAGAGCATCTTCGGTTTCTACGATAATAACATCTTCTAATCCGATGGTCGAAATCAGCCTTTTACCTCCGTAAATTAAGCTGTTTTTAGTGTTAATATCGTGGATATTTCCAATCTTAACATTCTGGTTAGCATCTTTAGCAAGCGCCTCAAAAACGGTATCCCAAGATCCTAGATCCGACCATGCAAGAGGAAGAGGAATAACCACCATCTCCGAAATTTTTTCCATGAGCGCATAATCAATGGAAATGGAAGGAAGCTGAGCAAAATGATTTTTGAGCTCTTCAAAAGTAAGTAAAGAAGCTTGTTTAAGCTCAGGAGATTTTTTGTCGATTTGAGTCAAAAGCGTCTGAGCAGTAAACGCAAAAATACCACTGTTCCAAAGATAATTTCCTTCATTGAGATAGTGTTGCGCAACTTCCTGAGCAGGCTTTTCAATAAAACGGATTACTTTATGCATCTCTTCCTCTAACCGCGTTTCAAGATAACCGTATCCCGTTTCAGGTTTATCCGGAACGATCCCAAAGGTCACTATGTATTTTTGCTGGGCAAGTGTTTCAACCTGCGGCATCAGTTCGATAAATTGATGTTCGGGATCCATGATTTGATCAGATGGAGTGACTAAAAAAGTGTCGTCGAGCAAGGCCCCTTCGTGCTCGACTAGGTATTTCACTGCAAATAGAATGGCAGGGCCTGTATTTTTTCGAACAGGTTCAATCAGAATACGTGCTTCCAAAGAGGGGTCGAGTTCTTGTGCCTGTGTTTTCACTAGAAAATAACATTCAGGATTTGTCACAATTAAAAGATCTTCTGGAAATCCTTTTTTATAAAACCGCCGGAGGGTTCTTTGAAGAAGCGATTGGTCTTCTCCAATTTTCAAAAACTGTTTGGGGAAGGCATCTCTTGATAAAGGCCAAAGACGAGTTCCGCTACCTCCGGCTAGAATAATTGTTTTCACAAAAATACTCCCACTGTTGATCTATAAATTGTTTAAATTTTTTCTTAAATTGTTCCTTATCAAATTGTTCACTGTGCGCGCGGATAAAAGAGGCGTCCCATTGCATCGTTTCAAAGAGTTCAATCGTTGTAAGGAGATCTGCGACTATTTGCTCTTGGAAAAAAAGCCCTGTTTTCTCCGAGATAATGGTTTCTAAAGAGCCTCCTCTTCCATACGCAATCACGGCTGTTCCAGAAGCCTGAGCTTCAAGGGGTGCAATTCCAAAATCTTCTTCCGCAGCAAAAATGAAGCCTTTAGCGGATGCAAGAAGTGTTTGGACCACTTCATCGGACTGGAACCCCAAAAATTCAATATTGGAATTTCCCTTTTTTTGAAGATTTTCCATTTCAGGACCTGTTCCTACAATTTTGAGAGTTTTATGAGGCATTTGATTAAAAGCTTCGACAATCAGGTCTACTCTCTTATAGGGGACCAATCGAGAAACGGTCAAATAAAAATTTTCTTTCTTCTGCTGGGGTTTAAATCGGTCGATAGAAACAGGAGGATAAATAACAGTGGCTTCTCGACCATACAACCTCCGAATTCTTTCAGCCACAAAATGAGAATTGGCAATGAAAGTGTCGACCCGGTCAGAAGTTTTTAAATCCCATTTACGCAGATACTTTAAGATTTGTTTAGCGGCCGTTGCTTTGATAAAGCCCATTGTATTTAAATAGTGCTCTTCTAAATCCCACGCATAACGCATTGGAGTATGACAGTAACAGATGTGGAGTTGCTCTTTCTTCTTTTTAACTCCTTTTGCCACTGCATGAGAACTGGAGATGATAAGATCATACTCACTGAGATTAAATCGTTCAATGGCAAGGGGAAAAAAGGGAAGGTAATTCCGATATTGAGTTTCTGCCCTGGGTAAATTTTGAATAAATGAATGCGTGATGGCATATTTTCCGATATTGCCACTCCTCTTTTGATCTAAGCTTGCAAGTAAAGTAAAGACCGGAGAGGGGTAAAGTTCTAAAATTTCATTTAACACTTTTTCAGCTCCCCCGAAAGAAATCAACCAGTCGTGCACCACTGCCGTCTTCATAACATTCCGTTGATCACTTCTAGATGAGCAAGAGCTGCTTTTTCCCAACTACATTCTTCCACTCTCTTGAGCCCTTTTTCAATAAGAGTCTCTCGCAAGGATCTGTTTTCAATCAAGAGGGATATTTTGTCTGAAATATCTTTTACATTATAAGGATCAATATAGAGAGAAGCGTCGCTCGAAGCCTCTGGAAGTCCTCCTACTTTAGAGACAATCGTGGGACACTTTAAAGCCATGGCCTCTAGAGGGGGAAGTCCAAATCCTTCATAGATGGAAGGAAGAATAAAACCTTTCGCCGATTGATAGATCACAGGAAGTTCAGAATTAGAAACATTTTCCAAATGCATCACCCGACTTTGAAGAGCAGGAAATTCCTTCAAGGTCTTCATATAATCGACATTCTTTACCTTTTTCCCAACTAAAACTAAATGATAAGCAGAATGTTTTTGAAGCACCAGGTTCCAGGCTCTTAAAAGAGTGCTTAAATTTTTATGAGGAGCTAACACGCCGACAAACAAAAAATAGTTTTCCGGCAGAGCATACGAGGAAACGGTCTTTTGGGTACAGAATACGTCTGTACATACCCCATTTAAAATAGGAGTAATTTTCTCCCTTGAAACACCGATATATTTAACAATTTCATCTTTGGAAAATTGAGAGATTGTAATGATGTGATCGGACCTAAAAGCTGCCGAGGTGAGGAAGACCTTGGCGTAAGATCTTTTAAGCAAGTCCAGGGTATGTCCAAATGCAAGATGATAAACATCATGGATCGTCACTAACCGCTTTTTTGCTCGGATCGGTAAAAGGGGAATGTTATAATGCGGCGTCCAATAAATATCACACGAGGGGATCTTTAGAGGTAATCGAAGCTGCTCTTGCACTGAATAGAGAGGGGCCTCTAGGGGAATCACATCATATGTGCTTAATGCAGGCCATTTTTCTGCTAAAGAAAGAGGAGCTAAAACCCGAAGCACGCACCTCTTTTTGAGATAAGGAAGAATATTGCGAATATAGGTTCCAATCCCCGAATGGAGAGCCATTCTAGCATCAATGCAAATCTCTTTCATGTTTTCCCCATCCATTTGACAAATCGACGTATAGGATCAGCCTGTTTAAATAGATACCGGACTACCCAATAGCGTAAAGCGTTTTTGGTGGTTGTTTTGAAACTGCCTGTTTGAAACGAAGGTTTTTTATTCAACAGCCCGTACGTAATGCCTGTTATATAAGAGCTGACCTGCACCCGCAGATGTCTTAAAAAGACCACATAAAAATCGGTGTGAGACACTTGGATGCCGATGATGGGAGTGGAGGATGTTGTATGCTTTGCCACTTCAAAAAAAGAGAATAAGATCTTTTGGAGTTTTTTCCTCGCCGAGGAATATCCTTGCGGCGATTCTACGATAAAACGCCCCATTTCGGATTTTTCATCAAATCCAAAATCAAAAATAAAGAGGGAAGCTTTTCCTATTATCTCCTCTAAATGGAGTACCTTGACGTTCAACGGAAGTGTCTGTTCAAAATAGTCCAAACAAAGGAGTACTCCTTCTTTTTTCTCTAGGTAGGCCGAGAGTTTATGAAGAACCTGTGTGTTATACCCCACATAGGCTACAACTGGATTCTTGGGGAGATACATCAAATGATCAGCTAAATATATAAAAATCCGATCGGAAGAATAAGTCAACTGATTATAGGGAGAGGGATAAATTGAAAGTTCATACGGCTGATCGGGAGGTTTGTCGACATTTTCTAACACCGCTCTAAAATGGACATGCGCCCCTTCCTCGTGCGTTTTTGCCTCGTGCGTTTTTGCTACGTCCAATTTAATTTCCTCTATTTCCTCATCCGCAAGTCCCCATGGCTTACCAGAGTTATTATGAGAGTTTGCGATCGGATCTTTCACCTCTGTTACAAAACATTTCCAATCATTAGTTTTTGACTTTTGGTTAGAGAGCGCCCCTATTTTTTGAGTATGATTACAATGATACCCTTTCAAAATTTTTTCTAGAGAGGCACTTTCCTTATAAACCCATGACATTCTCTTGGAAAGGTTGGAATCTACATGCCATCTGTGTACCATCTCTTCATCAAAACCGCCTATTCGAACGAGATCTTCTCTTAACATCAATTGAAAATCCCCTGGATTATCATACCGGATAAAGTCGTCTCTTCGAACCACTGTATTTAAATGGTAACACCCGCTCTGTTGCCTCAAAAATGAAATGCAGCGAGCAGGATCTAATCGATCCAAAGCCTGCTCCCAAAAACTTTCGGGAAGTTCAAAACGAGGAAGGGTATAGAATCCCTCTTTTAGATGCGAAACAATGTCAGTTAAAGTGAGATTTTCATCTTCGGGTACAAAAATCATATCTCCGTTCGTGGATAAAACCCATTTATTGGTACTTTTTCGCAGGGCTACATTGCGTGCTACAGGTTCGAGAATGGGCAGAGACGACCGAAATTTTTGATGCATGAAAGGACGCACTCTCAAAATTCTAAGCCTTTTTTTCGCTTGCTCTGTCAATGTGTCTTGAATCGCTTCAATAACAGTAGGCCCGTTGTTAGGAGAGTTATAATCGACAAAAAGAATTTCATCCGACACGTCGGAGAGCACCTGCGCAATACAATTCAGACTAAGTGCCAAACGCTTAGGATAGTTGTACCCATGATTATCATTGCGACCAAATAAAAGGATTGAAAGCATATTCAATTAAACTTTATTTTAGAAATTATTCATCATTTTAATGACCCTTGCCAAATGCCCTTCTCATTTTATGAGATTTTATAGAATAGCTTCATTATTATCGTTGAAAAAATTGGGGAGTTCTTGATATAAATGTCTCAATAATGTCCATTAGGGATTTATAGATGAAAATATCAATTATAGGGCTGGGAAAGTTAGGGTCTCCTTTAGCTGCTGTTTTAGCCAGTAAAGGACATCATGTCATAGGCGTTGACCTTTCCCCTGCTTTTGTTGAAAACATTAATCAATGCGTGGCTCCCGTTCCAGAGCCTTGCCTGCAAGAATTAATTTCAACTCACTCCAGCAAGCTTAAAGCCACTTTGAGCTATGAAGAGGCTATTCTCAATACCGATGTGACGTTCGTTATCGTTCCTACCCCCTCTGATAAAAATGGTCTTTTCTCCAACCGCTCTCTTTTAAAAGCCGTCGAACACATCGGTCAAAACATCTCTAAAAAAACAAGTTACCATCTGGTCGTTATCACAAGTACGGTGATGCCTGGCTCTACCGATGGAGAAATCAAATCGACTTTGGAGCTTTCGTCAGGGCGCAAAGTAGGTAAAAATTTAGGTCTTTGCTACAATCCTGAATTCATCGCTTTGGGAAGTGTGGTTCGGAACATGCTTTACCCCGATATGATCCTCATTGGAGAATCGGATAAAAAAGCAGGAGACCTTTTAGAAGCAATCCATCGCAGTACTGTCGAAAATGAGCCCCCTATCCGGCGTATGAACCTCATGAACGCCGAGATCACTAAAATTGCTATTAATACTTTTGTCACCACCAAAATATCTTACGCCAACATGCTTTCTGACATTTGTGGAAAACTGCCGGAGGCAGATGTAAATGTCGTCACCGATGCCATCGGGCTGGATAGTCGAATTGGACCTAAATATTTAAAAGCTGCAGTGGCTTTTGGCGGACCCTGTTTCCCACGAGATAACATCGCCCTTGCTGCACTTGCGCGCCAAATCGGAGCCCGCGCAGATCTTGCAGAAGCAACCCAAAACATCAATTATTATCAAAATGAACGACTTCATCAATTTATTGAGAAAAATAGCCGATCTAAAAAAATTGGCATCCTAGGTCTGTCCTACAAACCTGGAACATATGTTGTGGAAGAAAGTCAGGGTATTCACCTAGCCAACCAACTGACGAAGAAAGGGTATGCTGTCTCTGTGTACGATCCGATGGCTTTAGAGGAGGCAGAAAAGATTTTAAATTTCGGCGTGGATATTGCTTTATCGACCACTGACTGCCTTCAAAAATCGGATACCATTCTCATCCTCATTTCTTGGCCTGAATTCTCCAGAGAAATCACCCCTAACCTGCTCCGAGAGTTGGGCGGAAACAAAGTGATCTTAGATTGTTGGCGCCTTCTTTCTAAATCAGAATTTGCTCCCGTTTGTGATTTATTCTACTTAGGCTGTGGAATGGAAGAAGAAAGCCTCCTTGCGGAGCCTTCTTCTATAGGTGCTTCTCATGGATAAAAAAGATTTAATTTTGGTAGCAGGAGGGGGTGGCTTTATTGGAGGTCACCTCATAGCCGATTTAAGACGAAAGGGCTTTACAAATATCAGATCCGTGGATATAAAACCGCTTGACAATTGGTACCAATTATTTTCTGATGTTGAAAACATTCAATGCGACTTAAAAGATAAAGCAGCCTGTGAAAAAGTGTGCCAACAAGCAAGCCAAGGCGCACGCCACGTTTACAACTTAGCTGCTGATATGGGCGGTATGGGATTTATTGAAACCCATAAAGCCGAGTGCATGCTCTCTGTACTCATTAATACAAATCTTCTCTTGGCAGCAAAAAAATACGGTGTTGAACGATTCTTTTTTTCTTCTTCTGCTTGTGTGTATGCTGCACAAAAACAAAATACTGCCCATGCACTTCCTCTCAAAGAAGAAGATGCCTATCCTGCCATGCCTGAAGATGGCTATGGATGGGAAAAGCTTTTCAGCGAAAGAATGTGTTCTCATTTTCGGGAAGATTATGGTCTTATAACCCGTGTCGCACGCTATCATAACGTCTACGGTCCTTATGGAACTTATGAAGGGGGAAGAGAAAAAGCTCCTGCTGCTCTTTGTCGCAAAATCATTGAAGCCCAGCTCTCGGGAGACTCTCGGATTAAAATCTGGGGGGATGGAGAACAGACACGTAGCTTTATGTATATCGATGACTGTGTTTATGGAACGCAAGCTATTTTAAATAGCGAGATTCTAGAGCCCATTAACCTGGGAAGTTCGGAGCTAGTCACCATAAATCAACTCGTCAGTATCATTGAGGAAATCGCTCAAATCAAAGTAAAAAGAGAATACCAGCTGGATGCTCCGCTAGGTGTCCGAGGACGTAATAGCGATAATACCCTTATTCAGAAAAAACTCGGATGGGAGCCCTCCATCCCCTTAAAAATAGGGTTAGAGAAAACCTACGCATGGATCTACAATCAAATGAGCACGCATGTAGGAAGTGGAATATAGCCCATTGGAGAGAGATGTATGCAGCCCATGACTGAAAGAAAATTTTCAGAGATTCCGATCCAAGAGGTTAAAAATTACTGGAACGCAAGACCTTGTAATTTAAGACACTCCCCTCAACCGCAAGGTAGTCAAGAATATTTTGATGATATCGAAAAAAGAAAATTTTTTGTGGAACCTCATTTAGTGGACTTTGCTCAATTTCCTTCGGTAGCTGGAAAAAAAGTCCTGGAAATTGGGTGCGGACTCGGAACGACCACGATTAATTTTGCAAGGGCTGGAGCCCAAAAAGTTACCGCCGTCGACCTTTCTGATAAATCCCTGGAACTGGCCCAAAAACGGGCTCAAATATATGGGTTTTCAGATAAAATTGAACTGTTTAACGCCAACGCCGAAGAACTTTCAAGACACCTTCCGGTAGAACAGTATGATCTTATTTTTTCTTTTGGGGTGATTCACCATACTCCTCATCCTGAAAAAGTATTGCAAGAATTACATAAATTCTTAACCCCTTCAGGACAGCTTAAAATCATGGTCTACTATCGTTATTCCTGGAAAGTGTTTTGGATTTTAATGAAATATGGAAAATTTCAATTTTGGAAACTCTACCCGCTTGTTGCCTCTTATTCCGAGGCCCAAACCGGTTGTCCTATCACCCACATCTATAGTAAAAAAGAAGCAAAGCAACTCCTGGAAGATAACGGCTTCCATGTAACTGATATGAAGGTCGATCATATTTTTCCGTATAGAATCCATGATTATGTAAAATATCAGTACGTTAAAGTATGGTATTTCCGCTGGATGCCTCGTCTACTTTTTAGATTTTTAGAAAAAAAATTTGGATGGCATCTCTGTATTTCAGCAGAGAAAAAATGACATCCCAAGAGCGGCCTTATCTTCTAAGTGTTGTTGCTACTTCTCGCAATGACAATCATGGAAAAAATCTTCTCTATCGGATGCAAATTTTCGTAGATGGGTTTATCGAGCAGTGTAAAAAGCATCAACTCCCTGCCGAGCTTGTGCTAGTCGAATGGAATCCGCCAGAGCACACTTTGCCCTTGGCCCAAGCCCTTCGCTTCCCGGTCGATAAAGGCCCTTGCACGGTCCGCATTATAAAAGTACCTAAGGAAGTCCATTTACAGCTCCAGCATTCCGATAAAATCCCTCTTTTCCAAATGATAGGTAAAAATGTCGGGATCCGGAGGGCCCGTGGAAAATTTGTATTAGCTACCAATATCGATATTTTGTTTTCGGATAAAATATTTCAATATATTAAAAAAGAAATTTCAGAAAAATATCTATACCGGGTAGATCGACTCGATGTTCCTGAAAAACTACCTGAAACCTCTTTCGATCAAATTCTTCAATTTTGTCAAAAAAATTATTTTAGGGCGAATGATAAGTTTGGGACTCATGTTATAAGGTCTAAACCCATCAAATTTAAAATTAAAAACATAGCCCGTAAGTTTTTTAAACTCTTGGCAATCCCATTCAAAAGTATTTTTTATACACTCATTAATCTTTCTATCCACAAGCTTTTCAATGGGTGTGTTCGTCTATTTAAAAGTCTCAGCAGCTGCTCTTTAAAAAGTTTTTTTAGAGAAAGAATTCCTGAAGTTATAAAACGATCTACTTTTTACAAAATAATCTCTCCTATTTTAAAAAAATGTTATTGTTATTTCTTTCCATCAAACTCGCATTTTATTCATACCAATGCGTGTGGAGATTTTACCCTTCTTTCATATGATAAATGGGAACAATTAAGAGGCTACCCGGAATGGAATATATTCTCTTGGCATCTAGATTCTATTCTTCTCTATCAAGCTCAACAGCACGGAATCCAGGAACTGGATCTTCGGGCATCCTTTGCTATTTATCATATTGACCATGAAACAGGATCGGGGTATTCACCTGAAGGAGCCTCTCTTTTATTTAAACGCCTTGAAGAGAAAGAGATTCCCTACCTGAAAGATAGCGACTTAAATCATCATCGTTTAAAGATGAAAGCCTCCTCTGAAAAAGTCCTTTATAATAACGAAGATTGGGGTATGTCTAAATTAGAGTTAGAAGAAGTAAGGTTATAAAATTTTTCATATCGATCGATCACCTGCTCTGTAGGACCTAAATCAAAAAGCTGCCCCTGTTTAATCCACAAACTCTGTTGACACAAGGTACGTACTTTGGAGAGCTGATGACTGACAAATAAAATGGTCCGTCCTTCATTCACTAGTTTCTGCATCTTATCAAGGCACTTTGCTTGAAATTGAGCATCCCCCACTGCAAGAATTTCATCAATAATTAAAATATCGCTCCTTAAATGCGTCATGACGGAAAAGGCAAGCCTTAAGAACATTCCACTTGAGTACCGCTTTACAGGTATATCCAAAAATTGCTCCACCCCTGAAAATGTAACAATTTCATCAAAATGTCGTATCACTTCTGAGCGTTTCATCCCTAGCATAGCCCCACTTAAGAAAATATTCTCTCGACCAGAAAGTTCCAGATGAAACCCTGTTCCCACTTCTAAAAGAGCGCTTGCACTTCCAAACATTTCAATACATCCTGTTGTCGGCCACGTGACGCGAGCTAGTATTTTTAACAGAGTGCTTTTACCCGAACCATTGGTTCCAATAATTCCTATCGTTTCCCCTCGTCCGACCGAAAAATTGAGATCTTGCAAAGCCCAAAAATCTTTTTTGGGATTCTTAGTTTTTTTCTCCCAAAAAGCAAGCTCCTCCATAAAATTTCTATAATTTCCAACCTGAGACTCTTGGATGATATACTTTTTTCCAAGCTTTTGAACTTTAATAATAGGGTTAGATGACATCAGACAAAGTCCATTCGAACTTTCTAAAAACAACCAGACTGACCAACAAAAGAAGAAACGAAACTCCTACAGCTATTGAAAAAGAAAGCCAGGGGAAAAGTCCCACTCCTAAAATACACCATCTAAAAAATTCGATAATCCCTGTGAGAGGATTGAGCGAAAAGACGAGCTGCCACTTCATGGAAATCCCCGAAATGGAATAGGCTAGAGGGGATGCATACATCCATAATTGAAGCAAAAAGGGAAGAAGGTGTTTAAAATCTCTATAATGAGCGCTTAAAGCCGATAGCAAGATATTGAAGGCAGCAGAGAATATAAAAATGATGAGGGTCCCGATGGGAAAGAAAAGCAGCTTCCAAGAGGGAGCATACAAATAAATCGCCATTAAAATTCCCATAGAAATAAGAGTAAAAATATGATCAAAAACTACCCCCAACGTCCCAGAAATAGGTAAAAAAAGACGAGGAAAATATATTTTCTGAATCAGTTGAGTTTCATTGAGAAGACTTGTGCTTGCTCTTTGAGCCGCCTGAGAAAAAACAAGCCAAGGAATCAAACCACAAAAGGCAAACAACATATAGGGGACTCCATCACTTGATAAGTGGAGCCACTTCCCAAAAATATAAGTGAATAATAGAGCCGTCAAAAAGGGTTGCATGACAACCCACAGGATTCCTAAAGCTGTTTGCTTATACCGCAATTTTATATCCCGCAACATGAGCATGAATAACACCCAGCGGAATTCCACCATCTCCAATAAATCTTGTTTTGTCCACTCTGTACGAGGCTGAATCGTAATATGTTTCATTTTGAACAAAATGATAAAAAAGATTTGCATAAATTTCAAGCGCAGATTTATCTTCTTTTAAGAAGAAGATATTAAAGATTTAAATATTAATTAAAAACCTTCTTAACGAAATTTATTATTTCTCAGTTCTTATCCACGTCTTGGCAATTACAGTAGACCTGTTGCTTAACTAAAGTTTCGTTTAACAGTTTTAAAGGATAATGGAGCTTTTAACCTACCACTGCCCTTCCTACCACCGCCAGCCGAGCTCTATAGCACCCAAATAAAACCAATAGGAGGAGCCCCCTCTCTCTGAAAGCTCTCTAAAGTTCGAGACCTTGGATGAATTGATTGAAGATTTGGGGAAATAGTGCTGAATCCAGTTCGTTATAACTATTCCATGAGTTGAAGTTCGCGATAATGTTTTAGGAGATCCCGGAAATGAGCCGCATCTTCAAAACGAAGCTCTTTGGCAGACCGCTTCATCTCTTGCTCATAGAATTGAATTTTAGAGTTTATTTCATCGGGGGTGAGATGAGAAGAAGGTTTGTCTCCTTCTTCTTGAAGTGTTTGGACAACCTCTCCGAAGGTTTGAGCAAGGTCTTCGACAACAGAACGAATGACAGATTGGGGGGTGATGTGGTGTGCTTTATTATAGGCTTCCTGGATAAGACGCCTCTCGGAGGTCATGCGAAGAGCAGATTCAATCGATTTGGTGCGCTTATCTGCGTACATGATAACACGGCCTTTCACATTCCGCGCGGCACGGCCGCAAGTTTGAATGAGAGCGGTTTCGCTCCTTAGAAATCCCTCTTTGTCGGCATCAAGAATGGTCACAAGAGAAACTTCGGGAATATCGAGCCCTTCTCGCAGAAGGTTAATTCCGACGAGAACATCGATGATTCCCCGGCGTAGCTCATTAATAATCTGAACCCTTTCAAGCGTATCAATATCGGAATGCAAATACCGTGCTTTGACCCCGATTTCTTTAAGATATTTGGTGAGATCTTCTGCCAGCTTTTTAGTGAGGGTCGTGACAAGAACCCGTCCTCCTTTTTCGGTGGATTGTCGAATTTCCTCGAGAACATCATCGACTTGAGTTGTGGCAGGTTTGATTTCGATGATAGGATCGAGCAAGCCTGTGGGTCGGATGATTTGTTGAATGATTTCACCGCCAGCTTCTTGAACTTCCCAAGCGCCGGGTGTGGCAGAGACATACACGACTTGGTGGATCCGGTCGTAAAATTCTTCAAATGTTTGAGGTCTATTATCATAGGCGGAAGGGAGTCGAAACCCAAATTCTACCAGCGCATTTTTGCGTGCCCGATCTCCATTGTGCATAGCATGCACTTGGGGAAGAGTTTGGTGGGATTCATCCACAAATAAGAGATAATTCCGAGGAAAATAGTCGAGAAGACAAGCAGGGGGCTCTCCAGCCCCTCGGCCGCTAAAATGGCGAGAATAATTTTCAATCCCTTTACAAAAACCGATTTCTCGGATCATCTCGAGATCATACTTGGTTCTTTCCAAGATCCGCTGATGCTCGATAAATTTCTGATGCGCTTCAAAGTAGGCAGCCCGCTCTTTGAGCTCGGCTTTGATCGATTCGAGAGCTTTAAATCGCACTGCTTCAGGGGTAACGTGGTGCGAGCCAGGAAAGACGGTGATTTTTTCTTTCCGCTTTTGAACTTTACCTGTGAGTGGATCGATTTGCGAGATCCTCTCAACCTCATCTCCAAAGAACTCAACGCGATAAGCCAGTTCTTCTTCATAGGCGGGCATGATCTCTAACACATCTCCCCTTACTCTGAAAGTTCCACGCAAAAGGTCATAGTCACTTCTTTTATAATGCATTTGAACTAGGTGAAGCAAAAGTTCATCTCGTCGTCTTTTCTCACTCAGCTTTAGCTCAAGCTTCATCTGGGCATAATACTCGGGAAGACCCAACCCATAAATACAGGATACTGAAGCAATGATGATCACATCTGCCCTTTCTAAGAGAGACCGGGTGGCTGAAAGACGCATCCGATCAATCTGCTCGTTGATTGCCATGTCTTTTTCGATATAAGTATCCGTCCTGGCAATGTAGGCTTCCGGCTGATAGTAATCATAATAAGAGACAAAGTATTCCACGGCGTTTTCGGGGAAAAAAGCCTTAAATTCTTGATATAGCTGAGCTGCTAAGGTCTTATTATGGGCGAGCACAAGCGTAGGTCTTTGTACTCTCTCGATGACATTGGCCATCGTAAAAGTTTTCCCAGATCCGGTCACGCCGAGTAAAACCTGCGATTTTTTATGCTGATTGAGCCCCTCCACCAATTTGTTAATAGCTTGAGGTTGGTCTCCTTTAGGTTTAAAAGGTGTCTCCAGTTTAAACATCTGGTAGGAGACCAAAGAGACTTGTAAGTTCAAAAAGGAAGATAAAAAGTGCAACCGAAAAAATGGCAATCAACATCTTTTTTCCTCCAAATAGCTGGTAGGAGCCAGAAAGATGATCTTGATACCGTCCTTTCCAAGCCATAAGGACAGGGAGGATTCCAAATAAAAGCACCGCACAGATACCTCCCGCAAAATTCAAAGCATAAATGAAAATATCAGGATAAATAATACCCAAAATGAGCGGGGGGATGAGCGCCAGCAGGCATAGAGGAATTGTTTCTTGTTTTTCGTTTGAGACTTTGAAAACATCGGCTAAAAAGTGTACGAGGGCAAGCGTTTGCGCAAGAAAGGAACTCAAGAGAGCAAAAAGAGCAAGGCCTTCTGCAAATGTACTCACCCACGAAAGTCCTAAAATTCCTGCCACTGAATCGGAGGCTTGTCGTCCCTCTTTTAGACTCTCGATAATGCCCCATTTTCCCTCCGCAGGGACAATTCCTAAAACCACCATATCCCAAATGAGGTAAACCACCAGGGCGAAAATACTTCCCGCTAAAATTGTCTGACGCACCTTTTTTGCGTCTTGATGCATATACGTCATAAGCGTTGGAATGATATTATGATATCCAAAGGCAATCACAAGCACAGGCATAGAAAACAGCGCATAGAGAGGCTCGGATCTTTCGAGGAGTTGAGGTTTTATATACTGAAATCCTAAAAGGATCATCCCTATATAGGCGGCAATTTTCCCAAACATAAAGAAACGATTCCAGTAATCGACAGTACGCGTTCCTTGATAGGCTAAAATTCCAAATCCGATTGTAAAAAGCGTAGAACCGAGCCACTTCGGAAGAGAAAGTGAAGTAAAAGCTAGACTCCCACTTCCTGCAACGTAGGCGATGATAAGAGAATAAAATAAAAATAAATAAAGCAACCCACTTACTATCCGTCCTATAGACCCCAATGTTCTTTCTGCCATCGATCCGATATTCACGCGTTCTTTAAAGGTGCTTTGAACCTCGACAAAAAGTAAGGCTGTGAGCGTCATAAATCCCCATACCACGAGAAACGAAAAGAAAGAAGGAATGAAGCCAGCAAGTCCTGTTGCAATCGGAAGAGCGAGCATACCGGCCCCAATGCAACTGCCTCCAATCAAAAGCATCCCTCCGATAAAAGTTCCTGCGGTTTTCATATTAACTCATTCAATTGACTACGTTTCTGGTCATTCCGAATTTCTTGTCCTAAGCGGCCCAGCACATACCCTTCATAATCGACATATTTAAAAAACCGTTCAAACTGGGGGAAGACAGTGGAAACTTGTTTTGCAAGCTCTTGGGCAATATGACGATAGCCGGGATGCCCTGCAGGAGAAGAGCGGAGCTCGCAGAGCCATTGAAGCGATCTTAAATTAACATGGAAATACCAATGAATGTTATAGGCCATCGGAACAATATACTGCGCCTCTTCGGGAAGTTCTTTGGCAATAATTTCATAGGCTTCTTTGGCAAGTTCCATCGCTTTGATATACTCGTTTCCCATGGAGTTACCTGCTATTTCTTCGGGAACATAGTATCCAAAACTGCACGTGAGAAGCTGACGATCTTGGGTCAGCATACGATGCCTTTGCAAATCGCGGTAAATACCAAAATCAGCCAGAATTTCAAAGGTGAAGGTGGCATGCTCCAAAGCACGGGGCGATTTATGGCGTCGATTTTCTCGAAATTGAGCCGCTGACTCTAAGATTTGCCCTAGAGCCTCATCGGAAAGCTTACGACAATACTCTTGAAGTTCTAACAATCCTACATCTGTTTGAGAAAAGAGAATCCCTGCTGCAACACGATAAGGGCTATCAGGATCGTATCCCACTAATTTAACACCCGGCTGTGTCATGCGATCTAAAAAAACATCATGCTGACGCACAATAGTACCGACTTCACTCTCCATCTGCTCAATAAACTTTTGAAAGCTCTTTTGATATTTATGCGTGGGATCAGCACGGCGAATAAAGGAAGGAATGACTTTAGAAAGTTCTGTATATGCTTTTTTGCCCACATCTTCGAGCTCACCTAAATGAGAACAGTTAAATTTTTGAAGAAGGCCTTCAAAAAATCGTCCGTTTCCAAAAACCCCCATATTAGTGAGAGCACTAGCAGGAAGCAATCCACGCAAACAGTCGAGCACCTTTGCCCGGAGTGCTGCTGCATACGCGACACTCGAAGTAGAAGGATCTTTAGGAAATTTTTTCTCCATCACCTCTGTCAGGGGAGAAATAAGCTTAGAGTAAGTTTCAAATAATTGATTGCAGGTTTTAACATATAAATCTCGATAAGCCGATGTCATTAAGATCGGTTCTCGATAAAAGAGGTATTCATTATTAAACTTCTGATCGAAATAAATATATCGAGTCGACTTTTCAAGAGGAGACCCTCCGACTCGGCAATCTTCAATGGCTTTAGCCGCCAGCATCGAAATATTTTCAAGCGCCAGATGGGCGCCGCCCAATTCTCCAATAGAGTCGTCGCCATATCCATCTAAAATACGATCGTAAAAATTTTGAGCTTTACGGATGGCGATAATCTGGTCTTCAAGACCTTGGTCTTTTTCCTCTTCGTCGGATACGAACCCTGCGATATTTGCAAACGCTGTCTCTTCATTTAAGATAAATTCTTTTAGAAGAAGCGAGCGAAGCCCTAAAATAGATCTGGAATACCGAGAAAAAAGCGCCCCCTTGATCACTTCGGGCAGATTTCTCAAAGCAAACACATTACTGCTTGTACTCGTCACATAGCGGCTTAAAATTTTGAGTTGGCTTTCTGAAAACTCCTCATAGTTCTCAATCATATTTTCTCCTTCATTTCCATCTAGAGTGACAGAATTTTGAGGCTGTTGCAAGAAAATTATGTCAAAGTGCTTTACAAACAATTCTTCAACAAATTAGAAATAATCCTACATGTTGGACTCTCTCTTAATCAGACCACGCCGCAATCGTAAAAGCGAAGCGATCCGCCGGATGCTTGAGGAAACCTCTCTCCGTGCCGCCGATCTTGTCGCTCCTTTTTTTATTATGGAAGGAATCTCTCAAAAAGAAGAGATTCCCTCGTTCCCTGGGGTCTACCGTATGACAGTGGATCATCTCCTAACCGAAGCGGAAGCTTTACACGCCCAGGGAATTCCTTCTATTGCACTTTTTCCTGTAATTCCTTCAGCCTTGAAAGACCCTCAAGGGTCTAAAGCCCTGGATCCCCATGGAATTATTCCTACCGCCCTTCGAGCTTTAAAAAAAGAAATTCCCTCTCTTTGTCTTATCACCGATATTGCACTCGACCCTTACACATCGCATGGACATGATGGAGTTGTAGATCAAGAAGGGGAGGTTCTCAATGACGCAACCGTCAAAATTCTCTGCAAAATGGCTCTCAATGCTGCGGCTGCAGGAGCCGATCTTGTCGCTCCTAGCGACATGATGGACGGAAGAATAAGAGCGATTCGACAGGCGCTTGATCAAGCAGATTTTCACGACATTGGGATTCTATCTTATACTGCTAAATATGCTTCTACTCTCTATGGTCCCTTCCGCGACACTCTGGGATCCCAACTCCAATTTGGCGACAAAAAAACCTACCAAATAAATCCTGCTAATCAACGAGAAGCCATTCGACAAGCTCTTTTAGATATCGAACAAGGGGCTGATATAGTCATGGTAAAGCCGGCTCTTTTTTACTTAGATGTGATCTCCCAGCTTCGCTCAAAGATCCATGTTCCTATTTGTGCGTACCATGTCAGTGGAGAATATTCGATGGTCATGGCTGCCCATCGAGCGGGCTGGCTCGATGCTCCTTCTGTCTTTTATGAAGGACTTCTCAGCGTAAAGCGGGCCGGGGCAGATTTTATTCTCACCTATGCCGTCCCCCAAGTCCTTCCTTTTATAGGGATTACATTTTAAGCCGCTCTAAGCGAATCGTAGAATAAAGAGATTTTCCATTGTTTGCCATCGCTCCGATATCTCGAAGCCATGCAGATTGGGCGTACCCAATGTAGGTGCGACTTGAGCGTCTTAAGAAAAAGTCTAGAGGAAAGTAAAATGCAAATCCTTTGTCATAGTAAATATGATGATTCACATGGTCATGTCCGTTTGTGATTGTATACCACAAAGCTACTTGCAACCCGCTTTGAAACCACCGATTGATTTCAAAACGAACGCCCCGATCTTTTGCTAAAAATTGACCTGCAATCACTTTACAATCGAGATTCCAAGGTTTCAAAGTGTAGTAAAAATTAAGAAAATATTGAATCCCCAGAAAGGGTTCATAGCTGGCTCGATGCCCTTTCAAAATCCGAATGTGACGATTGAATCCCAGGCCCTTATAACGTCTTTTCCACACAGTGGCTTCTTCAACTCCAAGAGCCCACGTGTTGTCCGCTCCATAATATAAAAGCTCCGTCGCACCGCCTCCATAAGCCGGCTCAAAATAGCCTGCAGCCAACTTGTAAAACCAACCTCTTCCCAGATGCCAGCTCTTTTGTAAGTAGGCTTGCTCTAGGGAGAGCGTATTCGACTGAAAATACCTGATAGAGTCTGTTCGAACATTGGGTATCTGTGAAGGATTTAGCCTGTCATAATCTCCTAAATGGAGGAAGCTCGATTTGATCGAGTAACCCACCTGTGCCTCGTAATAAATATTATCAAAAAGGTACCCTTCGGGGGTTGCTACAAGGCTTAAGTTATATTTCACTTTTCCACTCGAGCTTCCAAAAAACGTTTGCAACCGCGGTCTCATCGTGAAAAGCCAGATCTCTTTTTTTCGTTTGTAAAGCGTTTCCGATCCTGCAGGAGCGTAGCGACTATTGTTCATAGGGGAAAGGGTAGCCATTTCAAAGTTTGTAATGGCCCCTTCTCGATACCGATACAGATCTTCGGTTCTAAAATGGTAACCTTGGCATAATACTCCATCGGCTTCGATCATCACCGTAATAGCCTTCATGTTCGAAGGAGCGATGGCAGCAAGAACTCTTTGAATTCGGTCTCGAACTATCGGCTCTTCTCGATACATATTGTTGATGATTTTAATCCATAGTTCTCCATCTTGTGTTATATAGGCACGGTAAAGATCAAGTCCTTGCTGTCCCAAATTATACCCTAATTCATTGATGAAATCCGACTCAGGCCTTATCAATCCCAAAGGTTCTGTGTCAACCGGGGAGCGATACAGCAAAGGCTCATGCGTTTTGGGGATAAAGCCGTCGGTCGTGCCTAGGGGATAGCGGAGCGCTCCCATCACCGAAACCTTCTCTCCTCGTTGAGAGCTTACGCTTACTTGTAAGATATCGTTCAAGACATAGCAAATCCCTGCATTAATCCGCGCCCGAACCTTGCGGCCCATCGGATGTTCATAGGGATGATTTTTGTAATCGTACCCATCATACTCGGCTAAGACAGAAACGTTTTTCAGAAAAAGAAGATTTGTTTGTCTCCATGGAGACCATGCGATGCCTCCAAAAAAGCCTTTAAGCCTTTTCCGACCCCACCCGATCGTCGCCTCTATATTTGCTACATTCCATGCTTGAGTGGCCACAATGTATTGAGAATTAAACCTTTTTGTACCAATAAAATCTTCCACTCCCATTGCAAATTGGGGAAAAAATTTCAATCCGTCACTGGGAAGATTTAAGACAAATTTGGCATTCCCGATCCGTTCTGCATCGTCTCCAAATCCTTCATGACCAAAATTTGCTTCTTTAATTCCTTTATAAATTCGGTAATTAAAAGAGAGTTCAACCCGATCAAAATATTGGAAACTGACTCCATAATTATTGTAAGGATGGACCCGGGCAAAGCCGATGCCAGCCACCCCCTCCTTAGGCACGCGGGCTGAGGGCATATTGAAATACCCCCCCATCATCGAACCATTGTGGAAAAACGGAAGCTCGTCTTTTAAATGTCGATCAATCCTCTCTACGACCTCCAAGTCCTGGAATAAAGATCCCTGCTCTTCAGCATATAAAGAAAATAATAGAAACGAAAAAAATGTCCCTCGAAACTGCATCTCAACTATCTTTTAAATCTTTCAATTGCAACCACTACAAATTAAAAATAATTTTTTAACATGAGTTGGATTGAAATTATAAAAAAAGAGATTTATAATGTTCCATATGATTTCTTCTTTATACAATCATATGATCAAAAGCTCCCCCACTGTTACGTTCGGTTTAGGGATAGTAGGAGGTCTGGCTTTAAGTATGACTCTAAATCTGACTCTAACTAAGGTGTACACATACATGATTCATTTTTTCAATGTCTCGAAACCAATAAATAATCAACTCAACTCCCTTACGAAGACTAGGGAGAATTCGAAGGAAGATCCCAACCTCCCACAGCCTCTACAAGATTCTCCGAATGATGGAAAAGATTTGCTCTTGAAATCGGACAACCCACCCAACCCGCCTCAAGTCTTACCAGAATTAGAAAAAACTTTTAAAGAGGCCTTAGAGACTTGTCAAACTACTCTTCAATCAATTTTGCTCCAACTTAATGAGCAAAATAAGGAAACTATACACTCTCGTTTGTCTGAAATATTTAATGAAAAGGTAGGGAGTTTACAACAAATACTAGCTAAACTTACGAAGAAGCCCCTGATTATTTTGTCGTTCCAAACGAATCCACTAGAGAATTTTCCTAAATCAGAAAATTTGATTGAAAATGCAGCACAATACGAAATCAGAATAGTAAAAGTAAATCAAGCCTCTATAGTTGAAGACTTAAAAAAAGAAGTAAAAAAGATAAAAGAAGTAGGGCGCTTAGTTATTTTACTTTATGGAGTATACAACACAGCACGCTTTACAAGCGCCTGTTTGGATAAAGAAAAATTTAATAAAATCCACGCTGAACTTTCTCCCAACCACTCAACCATTCTAGCATTCACGCCTGGAAGCTCTAATTCCAATTCAACTGCTCCTAAATCTATAGATTTAGGGAATCAAAATATACCTGTCCACACTATCCTTCTAAATGATAGAGATCAAAAGTGGCAGAAACTTAGAACTGAACCTCACTTATCCAGTGAGATCCAAATTAAAGCCTTCAATTAATTATGAAGGGGAATCGTCCTTTTAAAAAACTACCGAGAAGCTACTCCCCTATTTTATCCCTCTTGCGTAACTATTGATTGGAATGGCTCGGAACTCTATACTTTTTATATCAATCGAGATAGATTATACATGCTCACAGAAGGACTTCAAATGAGTTATCTTAAGGACTTTCTCACTCAAATTTCTTCCCGAGATTATGCCGCTTTTGTCCGCTTATGGGAAGAATATTGCATGAGCGATGAGGTGGATGCTCAAGAGCTCAAACAAATTCTATTGAGCACTAAAAACAGCGAGTATGGAGAGCCTTTTGGCAAATATGTCGAAAATATTCTTCCTCTCTGGGAAATGCTTCCGGAATCGGCCGATAAACATGCCATTTTTAAACTCATCATTGACTTAGAGACAACCAATCACGAAGAGCTTAGAAAACGGGTTTTAGCTTATCTGGAAAAGCGGTTTCCGAACTCGAAAAACCTGCATGATAAAATCCGGTTAACAGGTCTGCGCGGGCAAGATAACTTTCAGTCGGCTGTGGCTAACTTCGAGCTTCTGGACCACATGATGAAAGGAAAATTTGTCTTCCATACCGGAGGATGGGGGGTAGGGGAAATTATCGAAGTCTCTTTGATCCGCGAAGAGGTGAGTATTGAATTTGAAAATGTGCCTGGTAAAAAAGATCTTTCGTTTGAAAATGCTTTTAAAAACTTGATTCCTATTTCTGATGATCACTTTCTCGCTCTTCGCTTTGGAAAACCCGATGAACTAGAACAGAGAGCTAAAGAACATCCTGTTGAAGTCATTCGCATGGTTCTGCGAGATTTAGGGCCTAAAACAGCTGCAGAAATCAAAGAAGAACTCTGCGAGCTTGTCATCCCGGAACAAGATTGGGCCAAGTGGTGGCAGAACGCGCGAACAAAAATTAAAAAAGACACGATGATCGAAGCGCCTGAAAACTTGCAAGAGCCTTTTGTGCTCCGCTCTGCAGAAGTTTCTCATGAAGATCGTCTCCGCAAAATGCTAGAGGCAAAACCAGATATCAACACTTTCATTCACTCGATTTATTCTTTCTCTAGAGACTTTCCTGAAACTCTTAAAAATTCTGAATTTAAATCTTTTCTCTACTCTAAAACACAAGAAAGTTTAACTTCCCCTAACTTGACAGAAGCTCAACAGCTACAGCTCGACTTTTTTATGGAAGATTTTTCCAATGAAAAAACCTCGGGGACATCTGCAAACTTGATCAAGGAAGCAAAATCGATCGAAGCCCTTGTTCAATCGATTGAAATTTTAGCATTTAAAAAACGGGCTCTCATCGTAGCGCACAAGGTGCGTCCCGACTGGAAAGAATTTTTCTTAAATCTCTTATTTATGATTGATCAAAATCCCTTGCGGGACTATATCTTTTCAGAACTTGACCAACCTGAAACCCGTAAAGACCTTATCCGTAAATTGGAAGATCTCCTTGCACATCCTACACGACACCCAGAGGTGTTTGTGTGGTATTTTCAAAAGGTGATCGGCCAAGCTGATATTCCATTTGCAGACAAAGAAGGGAAAAATCGTTTCTTTGAGGGTTTTTTCGTGGTTCTCCACCACATCGAGCAAATGCCCACCAAGCGTGATCTCGTGAAAAAAATGCATTCTATTTTGACTGGCAATAGGTATGAGGTGGTCCGTGATATTTTACAAGGATCCGCTCTGGAAATGGCTCGCGAATTTCTTCTTCTTTCAACCAAATGCCATTCTCTTTCTGATCATGATATCAAAATTTTGCACTCTCTTGCGGAAGTAGTGCATCCATCTCTTGGAAAAATGGGTAAATCTCCTGAAAATCAAGGGGATGAAAACACCATTTGGACCACCGAAGCAGGCTTTAACAAAGTCAAAGCTCGCATTCAAGAGATTGCCACCTCTGAAACCGTTCAAAATGCACGAGAAATTGAAGTGGCACGCTCTCACGGAGACTTACGTGAAAATGCTGAGTTCAAAGCTGCACTCGCAAAACGAGGTCTTCTTCAATCAGAGCTAAAAACACTCTCGGATCAAGTGAGCAAGTGTCGGATTATTATGAAAGCAGACATTTCCACAGAAGATGTAGGTATTGGATGTGTGGTCACTTGTAAAAACAAAACTGGAAAAATATTGCGATACACTCTCTTAGGTCCTTGGGATGCCGATCCTTCTTTGGGAATTATTGCGTTTGAATCTAAGCTTGCCCAAGCTATGAAAGGATTGGCAGTAGGGGATAAGTTCCAGTTTCAGGGGGAAGAATTTACAATTACCGATATTCAAAGTTATCTTGAAAAATAGAAGTTGGTATACTCATTTTCATGCAGATAGTTATTGCCAGCCGAAACGTCCATAAAATTCGAGAACTGCGCTCGATGCTTAAATCCTACGCCCATTTCGATGTCCTCTCCCTTCTGGACTTTCCTCATTATCAGCCTTTACCGGAAAATCACGGCTCTCTTGAAGCCAATGCGGCTCAAAAAGCTGTTCATGCAGCTCAGTCTCTTAATCAATGGGCTATTGCAGATGATACGGGTCTTATCGTGCCTGCTCTACAGGGGGCACCTGGTATTTTCTCTGCTCGCTATGCCGGGGCGCATGCAACAGAGAGTGATAATCGAAAAAAACTTTTAAGCGAGATGAAACACCTGCAAGACCCTGATAGACAAGCCTATTTTGAGTGTTGGCTTGCAATCGCTTCACCAGAAGGGCTTAAAAAACAGGTTCGAGGGATTTGCGAAGGCACCATTCTTTCGGAAGAAAAAGGGGGGAAAGGGTTTGGTTATGATAGCCTCTTTGTCAAATATGAATACGGGAAAAGCTTTGCCGAGCTAGAAGAAGCCATTAAAAACCGCATTTCCCATCGTCGAAAAGCTTTTGATAAACTCCATCTCTATTTGGAAAATATTAGACCTCTTGCTCGAAAGGCAGGGCAGTAGCAAAATCGGTTTCATGCCAAGGATAATCCCTCACAAGTTGGTTGATTTCTTCTAAAGTTTTGGAGCGGTTGATCATCTCGCGCAGTTTGCGTGTTCCTTGCCCCCGCTTCAAATACCAACATCCAATACGCCGAAGATCCATAGCAGCTTTGCGAGGTGGGTAGTACTCTCTTACATACTCGAGATGTTGGAGAAGAGCATTCCTATAATCTAAGGGGGTTCTTACGAGCGGCTCTTCTCCCGAAAGTCTACGATACACATCTTCGATGATCCACGGTGATCCAAAGGTTCCTCTGGAGAGCAGCACCGCATCACAGCTGGTAGCTTCAAACATTTTTTCAACTTTTTCAGCGTCAAAAAGGTCTCCATTTCCAATAATCATCATCCGAGGGACCGCTTCTTTGCACTCCCGAATCCACCCCCAATGGGCCTCTCCCCGATAAGCTTGCTCGCGTGTGCGTCCATGGACAGCTACAGCTGCTGCACCGACTTGCTGGGCAATTTTAGTAATCTGCGGCCCTACAATGGAACTTTCATCCCAGCCCGCTCGAATTTTAATTGTCACAGGAATTTTCACAGAATGAATCATACGGGTTAGAATTTCCCCAATAAGGTCGAGATTTTTGAGCATGCCGGATCCTGACCCATCTTTGGTTACTTTATCAACAGGACATCCACAATTAAAATCGATCACATCGAAGCCCAGGTCTTCTAAAATACGCGCAGACGGTCCTGCAAGGTCGGGTTTACTCCCACACAATTGGGCCCCGATCGGATGCATTTCTCCTTCATAAGCTAGTAATCGATAGGTGTGAGGATCATGCCGCACAAGGGCATCCATCTTGACCATTTCGCAGTAAACAAGGCCAGGCCTATAGGCCGTTGTCATGCGGCGAAAAGGAAAATCGGAGCAACCGGCAAGGGGTGCGCAAAAGATATTGGAAGGAAGCTTCAGTGAGCCCAGCTGAAAAGGCTTTTTAAGTTTCATGTAAGGATCGCTTTTAATAAGAGCCACTCAATGAGCTGAAGGACGAAATAAGCGAGGAGAGGGCTTAAATCTAAAATACCTCCAATGGGAGGAATAAGGCGTCGAAATAGATTAAGGTAAGGATCTGTAAAGCGCGCGAGCCAATAAAACCAGTTGTGATGGTAAACAGAAGGGAACCAAGAGGCGATGACCCGCACTGCGATCATTGTCGTGTAAGTGAAAAACAAATATTGAATAATCCGTATCCACAACATTCATAGCATAATACCACACGTTCGGATAAAATGGAGTCATGTATTTAGGCAAATATGCTTTAGGAATCATTCAAGTTCAAAACCGTTTTCGCTGGGTGCTAGCGCGCCAAGACAAAACGGCGGTTATTGAACGAATGGAAGAGGGGGAGACCGTTCCTCAAGAAGTGCTGTCAATCAAAAACTTAACTATTGTTACAGGACTTGAGGGAACTGAGGTTTTAAGAAGGGACGTAAAACTTCCGCTTACCACACCTAAAAGTCTCAAAGCGGCCCTTCCCTTTCAACTCGAGCCGCTTCTTCCCTTTCCCCTCGATCAAAGCATTGTCTATCCTCAATTCCATCCTCTGGGAAAAGAGACGGTAGTGGTTGTCTGGGCCACAACGCAGGAAAAGGTCCAGTCTCATCTTGAAAAATGGCACCTTTTAGGGATAGAACCCGACCTCGTCGCTAGCCAAACGCTGGCACTTGCACGGTGGGCACAAACTGTTTTTCCTCAAGAATCTGAATGCACAGTGGTCCATGAAAGCACGGGGAGTACGAGAAATGGAATGATGGAAGAAGCAGCTGTCGGTGTGACAATCGACCATGGCCGTGTTGTGTGTGCTATGGAATCTCCCGATCCTGTTCGATTAAAACTTTTTTTAAAACAAAAGTATCCCCTCTTTCATTGGGTGGAAATGGGCTCTTCTGTTGAGCACTCTTTTGCAATTCCAATGGGGCTTGCTTTAGAACCGTTCCAAAAAGGTCCTTGTCAATTCCGCACCGCTGCTTTTTCCTCTCGTCGTCAAAAAAAACTTGAGAGCTCTCTCTTAAAAAGAACCCTCGCTGCAGGGGTGGGGGTCATAGGTGTCACGGCTCTGCTCTGCACAGGAATTCTTCACCATCAAACAAAAAAGTTAAAACATCAGATTGCCCCTTATTACAAAGGAGAAATCGGATCGCTCGAATCGGGCGTGGAACATTTTCGCGATTTTTTAATCCAGGAAACCAAAACAACGCCATCGGTTTATACGGCTCCTTCAACACAGCAAGTGTTAGCATGGCTTTCTTCCCTGAGTGCACCTGTCGAAATCTCCCATTTTGAATATGAACTGAAAGGAACCGATTGCTCAGAGATCTCTATCGAGTTTCAGGCAAGAGACCCTCGCGATGCCGATCTGTTTATTAAACAACTTCGACAAAAACCTACATTTGTTGAATCAACCCATGAGTTAAAATGGACTTCTCATCCCCTTGGCTACAAACTCTCCTTCCCGCTGCAAAAAAACTCTTAATCAAAGGAGCCCAAGCGCCTTTTTGGGTTAAGCTAAGCAGCCTCTTAGGAATTCTCCTCATCAGTTGGCTGACCACATGCCAAATTGCTCTCAACCGTTATCTGCAGATTCAGACACTGGCTCCCCAAATTTCAGTCCTGGTCCGCCGAGCAGAGGCGCTTGAAAAACAAAGAGCCCTCCATAAAAAAATGAAAGAGCAAATCGGAAGGGCTTCTCGCGATTATTTAAACCAAACCCTCGAAACCATGCCGCTTCTACAAGGAGAATCTCATCGAGTGAGAGCTCTTTTAAAGCAATTCCCTGACAATCTTTCTCTAAAAGAAAGACTTTTATTTTTAAAGAGCGATCAAAATAAAATAGTATTTGAACGACAAGGAGAGAGCTCTAAACAAGAAATCGAACTCCATTTGACTCATCGAGTCCAAATGGACCTGAATGACTTAAGAAAATTTCTTGAGGCAGTGGAAGGGGATCGGTATGATGCATCTCAAGGCAAGCCTTTTCTTCTAGTGAAAAAATTTGATCTTTTAAAATGTTATGAGAAGGGCGATGAAAAAGTATATTCTATCGATATAAGTTTATTAGACCTATTAGAGAAATTATGAAAAAAAAATGGCTCTTTGTTTTAATCCTTATTCTTAGCGGCTGTTCCTATCATTCGAGAGAAAGAGCCGATCATCTATCGTCTATTCAGCTGCTGGATCGAAACGGTTTCTCCGAAACAATTAGCGTCCAAGAGCGTCTTACAGCCTACGAAAAAACAGACTTTTTAGCCCCTCAGCCTTATCAAAAAGTGGTCCGCGTCTATGGAAAAGTCAGTGACGGGAAAACTCTTTCCAAAATCACTACTTATCATTCGAATGGACAGCTGTGGAAATATTTAGAAATTGTCAGCGGAAGAGCTCATGGAAATTATCGAGAATGGCACCCGAATGGGCAGTTGAAAATTTCAGCCTATGTCATTGAAGGCACACCCGATGTCAGCGAAATGAGCCAAATGACGTGGCTCTTCGATGAAACCTCCCTGGTATTCGATGAGCAAGGAAACCGGATTGCAGAAATTCCCTACAGTAAAGGGCTTCTGCATGGAGACTCTCGCTACTATTTTGCTAGCGGCGAGCTGATGAAAGAAATTCCCTATTCTAAGAATGAAATTCATGGAACGTTACGCCTATTTAACCCTGAGGGGGAGTGTTTAGAGTCGACTCCTTACAACCATGGAGAGCGGGAAGGGCTTTCAACAGCTTATTGGACTGTAGGGCAATTAAAAGCCGAGGAGTTCTATCAACAGGGACTTTTGATGCAAGCTCATTACTGGGATAAAAAGGGAGATCTCGTTGCTGAAATAACAAAAGGGTGTGGAAAACAAGCTCTTTTCCAGGACGATTTTCTGGCTTCACTCCTAGAATACCAAAACGGAAAGGTCGAAGGAAAAGTGCAAGTTTTTGACAATCATGGATGCCTCTGTCATCTGTACCATATCAAAGACGGAATGAAAATAGGCGAAGAATGGGAGTATTATCCCACCCCCGAATATCCTCTTCGGCCCAAACTTTTTCTAGAGTGGGACCAAGATTTGATTCAAGGAGTGACTAAAACGTGGTACGAGACTGGTGTCCTGGAAAGCCAGCGAGAAATGCACAACAATAAGAAGCATGGTCTTTCTTTTGCTTGGTTTAAAGAAGGAGATTTAATGTTAATGGAAGAATATGAAGACGATATTCTCCTTAAAGGATCTTATTATCGAAAATGGGAAAAAACTCCGATTTCAAAAGTTGAAAATGGCAAAGGCGTGGCAACTCTATTCGATAAAGAGGGACGGCTTTTAAGAAAGATTGCCTATGAAAAAGGAGTTCCTCTCAACGAACCTTGATTAGAATTCTTGGATTAGACTTCTTGCTTAAGCTAAAGTTTAAAAGGATTCTTTACTGGAGCTGTCCTGTGGGAGGTCCTGCTTCTTGCTCCGTTTGCTCTTGCTCAAGCTGCTCGGGAAGGTATTCTTGGGAGGGCTGGCCATAGAGGGGTTGATTTTTTTGTTTTGTTTGCGGCTTGCATTGACGAGTTCCATCACATCCAAAAGCAGTGATTGTCGCGCCGGAGGGAACCCCATTGCAGACAGAAAAATCGCCTCCATCTACGCAATACCAAATGACCGTATAAGGCGTCTGGGAGTTATTATAATACCCAATTCCTCCCCAGTAGTCATTCCATTGCATCGTGCGTTGGGGCATAACAATCACTTCCCCTAAGTAAGTTCCATCAGCTGCCCGAATCATTGCTCTCAGCTTAAAAGATGAATCATTCACTAAACGGACCGCGCCCGCCCACAAGGGACTTACAAAAGCAGAAAGGATCTGGCTTGTTAAAAGCACACATATAAGTATTCGAGGGAACCGTCTCATTTTATACCGCTTCTTAATTATACACTTCCATATATGCCCATTTAAAATCGAGCCCTCCTAAATGCGAGAGCACGACTCCTTTCACATTTTGTTTAGAAGCATACACGAGAGTGTAGTGAAAAAGAGGAATAATCGGCATTTCTTGGATTAAAATCGATTCACACTCTTGAAAAATTTTACGACGCTGTTGAAAATCATTTACGTCTAGCGCTTGGTCAAGAAGCTCGCGGTACCGTAGGTTTTCCCAGGCTGTGTTATTCGAACCTCCTGCTTTGAACTTGAAAATTTCCAGAAAATTCATGCTGTCGCTAAAATCAGCCGTCCAAGATCCAGCCGCAAGCTGAAAATTTCTCTTTGTGAGTCGATCATAAAAAACTTTCCGCTCTACTGCATGGAGATGCACGTTGACGCCGAGCGCATTTCTCCATTGCTCTTGGACGGTTTGAGCAATCAAATGGTTTCTCTCTCCTGCAATGTACATGAGAGAAATAGCCGGAAGCGTTTCGAGGGTAAGGCCTTCTGTTCTCAGCGCTTCTTCAAATGTCGCTTTTGCTACCGCTTTATCGCCGTCTTGGAAATAAGGTGCTTGTTGAACTCCTAAAGAGGGAGGAAGAAGACCTGTGGCAGGAACTTGACCTCCTTGTGTCACGTGCTCGACAATTTCAGACCTTTTAATAGCAAGGGCAAAAGCTTTACGCATCAGAGGATGCTGAAAAGGTTCCGACTCCACATTTGTTCTAAAAAAGTAAGTGGCTAAAAAGGGCTTTACTTGAAGTTGACCTTGCTGTTTTAAATCTTTAATGGCACCTACTGGAAGAGTAGAAAGCGGGGATCCGGCCCAATCCAACTCTCCCCTTTCATACATTTTGAGCTCCGTGTCTTCGTTAACCATCAGAAAATCAATTTTTTTAAGTTTGACGTGTGAAGCATCCCAATAGGTGGGATTTTTCACCGCATACAGATGATCAGTATGCTTCCACTCTGTGATCATAAACGGACCATTTCCCACTAACGTTTGAGCATCGGTGTCCCAGTGAGGATGGGATTCATCTATCTTGTCAGGCACAGGAAAGTAAACAGGGAGAGCAGTCAGTTCTAAAAAATAGGGAATAGGGTGTTCTAGTTCGATTTCAAGAGTCTGATCATCGAGAGCTTTAATTCCCACCTGCTCAAAAAGAACTTTCCCTTCTTTGCAAGCTCTTCCATTTTTGATAACGAACATTTGGAAGGCTTGATCCGAAGGAAAATGAGGATCGAGAACTTTGGACCACGCGTACACGAAATCATGCGCAGTCACTTGAGAGCCTGTATTCCAAACCCCCTTTCTGAGATAAAAAGTATAAATTTTTCCGTCTTCGGAGACGTCGACTTTTTCAGCCATGGCAAGCTCTGCTTTTTCTTCTGGATTAATCCGAGTGAGCCCTTCAAAAAAAATTTTTATGAGGGTCATTGATTGCAACTCTCGCGCTTTGCGAGGATCAAGAGTATGCGGCTCTCCTCCTATATTCATTCGAAGAGCCTCGCGTGTTTTGGAAGAGCAAGAGACGCACACGAGCAAAATAAGGAGAAGCTTGAAACCTTTTGATAATAAACGCATAATGATTCCTTTTTAAAACTCTAATCTAAAGGGGAAAAACGTAAATGTCAACTTATGCAACGGCAAAACTGCCCACTCCTGTGTATAATACCCAGGGCTTCTCCCACACCCAAAAAATTCTTCCAAAAGATCACCAAGGGCTACTCAAAGACATTGAATTTATCGCTTTGCCTGGGACTAAATTTAAGATCATGGAGGAAGCACCATTTTCAAATATATTACAAGTTTCTACAGCTGAGTACTCTTCTTCAATTCCCCTGTACGTTAATAAACAGTTTTTACAAACTTCTGTCGAAAATATTTCTGATCGGTCTATAGATCTCCCCGCCGCACAAACAATCGTGCAATTCATGCGCTCATTAGTGGGTACCCGCTACTTTTGGGGCGGGAATTGGGCAAAAGGGATTCCTGAAATGTCTCAATTTTACCCTCAATTTAAAGAACAAGATCGTGATGATGTGGAATGCAGGGGCGTTGATTGCTCCGGCCTTCTTTATCAAGCCACAAACGGATGGACTCCTCGAAACACAGGCGATCTTTGCAATCTCGGCAAAGAATTGGAAGTGAATAAAACCTCTGTCTCTGATGTAGAAGAAGCTGTAAAGCCCCTTGACATGATGGTGTGGAAAGGGCATGTCGTTTTAATATTGGATTCAAACTCTTTGATTGAATCCACTTTATACCAGGGAGTGATTATTTCTGATATAAAAGAAAGATATCTCTATTATTTTAATAAACTCGCCTTGGAAAATAAAGCTTTTTATTTGCGCAGATGGCATCCCGATTTCTTATCTTGACGAGAAGCATTCTCATCCTCAATCTAGTATGAAAGGAGTACTACATATGGCTCAACCCAACGAAGCAGCAAAGAAAAAAGCACTAGAAGCTGCCATTTCGCTTATTGAAAAACAATTTGGCGATGGCTCTATTATGACACTGGGAAAACATTCCTCCACCCACGAAACCAGTGTGATTAAAACAGGATCGGTGGCTCTCGATATCGCATTGGGGATTGGAGGAGTGCCCCGAGGCCGCATTGTTGAAATTTACGGACCTGAATCTTCTGGTAAATCCACCCTTGCAACGCATATTGTTGCTAACGCCCAAAAAGCAGGTGGACTGGCGGCTTATATTGACGCCGAACACGCCCTTGATCCCAGTTATGCAGCCAAAATCGGCGTGAATGTCGATGAACTTCTCATTTCTCAGCCCAGCTCCGGAGAAGAGGCACTCAATATTGCAGAAACCCTAGCCCGTTCCAATGCAGTCGATGTGATTGTCGTGGATTCTGTTGCAGCTCTTGTTCCTAAAAGCGAACTTGAAGGAGAAATTGGGGACCAATTCATGGGTCTACAAGCGCGAATGATGTCGCAAGCCCTTCGAAAGCTTGCTGCCACCCTTTCCAAAAGCAATACCTGTGCGATTTTCATCAATCAAATCCGTGAAAAAATTGGAGTGATGTTCGGAAACCCTGAGACTACCACAGGAGGACGAGCTCTTAAATTCTATTCTTCTATTCGGATGGATATTCGACGGATAGGCTCCATTAAAGGACCTGACAACGCAGAGATTGGAAACCGGGTAAAGGTTAAAATAGTCAAAAATAAAATGGCTCCTCCTTTCCAAGTGGCTGAATTTGACATTATCTTTAATGAGGGGATTTCCCGTTTGGGATCCCTTATTGACCTAGGTTCTGAATATGGAATCATTGAGAAAAAGGGAACTTGGTTTAGTTATGGCGGACACCGTTTAGGGCAAGGAAAAGAAGCAGCGCGAGATGAACTGAAAAAACAACCCAAAATAGTCGATGAAATCGAAAAAGCTATTTTCGAGTTTGCCGCAAAAAAAGAGGTCGCGAGTCCCAAAATGGAAGAAACGCCCGCTACAGATTTTGCTGAAGTCTAAAGCGATGTAAAATTTCGGAGGGCTAATTGATGGAGCATCTCGCACATCTTCTTGAACGAAGGAGTGTCAAGACCCAGCTCCATCAAGGCCGTGTTAAACAATTTAAGTTCTTCTTCAAAGAGAACAAGGGCTCTTTCTTTCCCAATATGCTTGGCTAAATTAATATCCCGTTGATTTTTTTCATCTTGCGCAAGATCGCCTAAATCATCGGCAATTTGAAAGGCCATCCCAAAGTGATAAGCAGATCCTTTAACACGCTCCAGCCGTTTTAAATCACCTCCGCCGAAAAGCCAACCTAAAACAAAGGAAACTTCAAAGAGAGTGACTGTTTTTTTATAGATCACTTGCCTGAGCGTGTCTAATGACAGGTTAGGAGGGTATAGATCGTAAAACTGGCCTCCCGTAGCGCCTAAGATACCTGCACACCGGCTTGCGTGTTCAAGTGCCACCAAGCCTACTTGATCGGCACTAGAGTCGTAAGGAGCTCCCGCCTCCTTCATCTTTATAGTGTTGAGATGAATTTTCTCAAACGCAGCACAAATCAAGCCATAACTTGAAAGAAGAGCGATGGGCTCTCCGAATATTTTATGGAGGGTGGGCTGATTTCTTCTTTCTTCCTCATTATCCATACAAGGAAGATCGTCCACAATAAGCGATCCTGTATGAAAAAATTCCACAGCCAAAGCAGCATCTAAAACATTTAACCCATTGCCTAGCGCCTCTGCGATCAACAACACAAGAAGAGGCCTATAACGCTTTCCACCACTTTTAAGGGCATATTCACACGCATCTCGCAGCTTTGTTTTTTCTCCAAAACTCAAGATACTTTTTGCAATTTCCTGTTCAATTTTATCTCGATGAAAATAAAAATGAGAGGTTCGATTTAGATCTACTGTCAATGTCATAAATAGCTCATTTATTTTTTTTGTCTCTATAAATGGTGTGGGGAGGTAAAATCCCTTTGATATTCAGGCACGGGTAACAAAGCGAGCCTGGCCCAATAAACGTGCCTGGACTTGTCACTGCATTACACCCAATTTGAGCTTCGTCTCCCACGATGGCTCCGAATTTTTTCAAGTTCGTCGGGATTGTTTTTCCCAGGTAGAAAAAAGAGATGGGCGCATGATCCAACCTAACGTTTGCAAGTTTAACTCCCGCCCCCAAATTCACATCATTTCCAAGAATGGAGTCGCCTACATAATTAAAGTGGGCAGCCGAGGCTCGATTTAACAAGATAGAGTGCTTAATTTCTGTTGTATGACCAATCAGACACCCCTCTCCTGTGATTACATGTCCCCTGATGTAAGCCCCATGCCGCACTACAGTATTAGGGCCTAAGATCACAGGACCTTGAATATAGGCTCCAGGCTCAATGATACATCCTTTCGCAATCGAAATTTGAGAACGATTGATTAAATAAGCTGTGGAGGGAATGGGGACTTCAATTTTCCCTAAAGGGGTTTTTTCAAGATAAGGACTTAAGCGATGCAGCGCTTCCCATACAGGAGCCTCTACATCAAAAAGCGCCTGGTGATCAAACGCCTCTAATGAGAAAAAGTGAGCAGAAGCAAGTGATTGCATGAAGTCATACTACTGAAGCGACGATTTTTCCACATCGCTTCTTTTAAATTCTTTTTTAGATCTTTAAGATATCATACTTATCCAGTCTTGTGGATTTGTTGATAAAAGGATGTTTTTAATTAGATCTCTTGCGTCACTCAAGTTCAGTACAAAGCTCTTGTCTGACTTACACAGAGGGGGAGGGGAGAATTGTTCATAACTTTGTTAATAACCGAACTCTTTTGTCGATTTTGTTTAAAACCGGGGGTTATGACCAACGAATGGGAGACTTACCAACACGGAGCAGAAACTCATTGGCTTTAGAAAAATGGCGGCATCCGAAAAAACGATCAGCGGAGTAAGGAGAAGGATGTGAAGCTTCAAAAACAGCATGCTGGGATCCGACTGCTCTATGTCCTTTCTCCTGCGCCGATTTTCCCCATAAGAGAAAAACGATCGGATCTGGTTTTTGCACGAGCACATCAATGACTGCATCGGTAAAACGCTCCCATCCTTTTCCATAATGGGACTTGGGTTCATTCTTACGCACGGTCAGTGTGGCATTGAGCAGAAACACCCCTTGCTCAGCCCACGATAGTAAACACCCATCATGGGGCGGGGCCTCTCCTACATCATCTCTGATTTCCTTATAGATATTTTTAAGGGAAGGAGGAATCGGTACGCCAGGCAAAACACTAAAAGCTAGACCATGGGCCTGTCCAGGGCCATGATAAGGGTCTTGACCGACAATCACCACTTTCACTTTTTCGTAAGGGGTCTGTAAAAAGGCATTAAAAACAAGGTTTTCTGGAGGGTAAATCACGCTTCCATTTTCTTTTTCGGATTTTAAGAATTTTTTTAGATCTTGAATATACGGCTTTTCTATTTCACCCTTTAGCTTTTCATGCCATCTTTTTTCTAAAGTCATTCCCATATAAGCCAATAGATTATACAAAAAAACCAAAAAGGACAATTGACAGAAACCAAAAATGGTCCTACGATGGATCGCTCGAAAGGTAATTGATATGAAAGATCTAGCAGAAAATAATTTGATTCGTTTTAAAAATATTTCTAAGAAAAAAGAGGCGATGTACGCTAATTTCAAGGTGAAAGGGATTCGACGAGGCGTTAACTTTACAGCTTCTATTTCTGTCGATCTTTCTGCAGCTGAGTTGCACCCGGGCGATGTATTAGAAAAAATCATCGAAGAGTGTGCACGCATCGGTGTGACAGAGTTCAAAAAGGCTGAATTTGAATTTGAAGGTTTAGCTCACGTTTAAGGTCGAGGCTGGGTTTTGCCTAGCGTCGGGTTTAATAGACCTCTTGCTTAAGCTAAAGATTCATCTGAACTTTAGCTTAAGCAAGAAGTCTACTTATCTGGGTGTGGCGCAGCTTGGCTAGCGCACTAGCATGGGGTGTTAGGGGTCGGAGGTTCAAATCCTCTCACCCAGATTCTTTTTTTCTTTAGACCTCTTGCTTAAGCTAAGGTTCAGTCGATTTTATGGACTTTTTGAGCCTCTTTTCTTAAAACTTTAAAAAGAGGTTACTCCTAACCCCTCCTTGTGAAAAAATTAATTTAATTGTATGGTCACCCCTAGGAATGGACGACCATAAAACTGCCTTTTTTCGAGAAAAAAGAAAAGTATATTATCTCACCTTCATCTTGATGGCGGTTACCATTGGGATTTTTTGGACATGGAGGGTCTATTTTTATCCTTTCGAATCGACGGAAGACGCTACGATTCAAGCGAACGATATGTCTATCAGTCCGGTGATAGCAGGCCAAATCACTGAAATGAAGGTGGAAGAGGGCTCGGTGGTTCAACCGGGTGATCTTTTGTTTGCAGTGGACGATACACTTCTTAAAATTCAGAGAGAAAAGGTGGTTGCAGCTCTGCAGCATGTCCAAGATGAAGCACACGTTCAGTCCATAAGGCGTAATCTTGCATTGGACACTTTTAAAAGGGCTCAAACAGAGTTTGAAGCAGGGGTGATCTCTTCGGAGATGTTCCAACAAGCAGAAAAGAATCTCGAAATGGCACAGGCTGCTCTCGAATCTATTTTATCTCTTATTGAGGTACAGGCGGCCGATCTGCAGTTCATTGAAAAACAGATCCAGCTTGCGAAAGTGAGGGCTCCTGCTGCAGGCGTGGTGGGTAAGATTTGGCATACTCCTGGAGAGGTGGTTGCTTCAGGTCAGACGACACTGACGTTATTCGATCTGGCCAATGTTTGGGTGGAGGCTAAAATTGAAGAGACTAAAATTTCCTCTATCCGATTAGGAGATCCTGTGACGCTTACTGTCGATGCATATCCCCATCTCAATTTAAAGGGAATAGTCGTGGTGGTGGGGGCAGCAGCCGCTTCTCAATTTGCTTTGATCCCTGCGAATAACACCTCGGGAAACTTTACTAAAGTAACGCAACGCGTTCCGTTGAAAATTGCCTTTAAAATATCAGATGACAATTCGGACATCTATTTGCGCCCGGGCATGTCTGTGAAAGTTAAAATTCGAGCGCGGTAAATATGAATGAAGGGCTTCTTCGAAGGCGTGCCATTCGTCTGTTTCCTTCTCTCTCAAGCGATCACCGCGCCTATCCTTGGTACGTGCTTCTGACTGTGATGATCAGCACCTTTATGGTGGTCCTGGATGGAACCATTGTAAACGTGGCTATTCCTACTATTATGGCTGCTTTTGGAAAAACCATTAGCCAAGTTGTTTGGGTTTCCACAGCCTATCTCATTGCTCTTTCGATTGTGCTTGCCATTTCAGGGTGGCTCACTGAACATTTTGGAGCAAAACAGGCATTTATGGTAGGGCTTGTCATCTTTGTTGTTAGTTCTTATTTATGCGGAATTGCATGGAATATCGAATCCATGGTTTTCTTTCGGGTGCTACAAGGATTTGGGGGAGGCATTTTAACCCCGGTGGGAATGACGCTTTTTACGACCGAATTTTCTAAAGAGTATCGTACAGTTCCTTTGGGATTTTACTCGATTGCAATTGCAGCCGCCATCTCCTTGGGGCCTGCAGTGGGAGGATACCTGATTGAGAAAATCAATTGGAAGTGGATCTTCTTCATTAATCTCCCTTTCGGTTTGATTACTTTTTTTATGGCTTGGGTTATCCTGAAGCGAACTCAACGGAAAGAGATTCATGCCTTTGATAAATGGGGGCTTTTAACCCTGACCTCTTTTCTAGTGTTACTTTTTTTGGGGATTTCGAGCGGACATGCTTCTTGGAATGCAAAAGGGTGGACTTCGATGTTTACTATCCTTTCATTTTTAATTTCCGGGATTTCTCTCGCCCTTTTTCTTTATATTGAGCTCCATCATCCTTACCCCATTGTGGATTTAAGAATTTTTCGAGAACGGAACTTTCTGATGGGAAACACGATTCTCTTTATTTTCTCCTTCACTCTATTTGGCTCGAGTTTTTTGCTCCCACTTTATTTGCAAAATGGATTGAATTATTCTCAAATTCACACAGGTTTAGTCCTTCTGCCGTTAGGCCTTTCTCAATGTTTTTTTGGAGGGCTTTCGGGATGGATGACTAAAAAAATATCACCCCTATGGCTTGTTTTTTTTAGCATTATCATTTTAGGCATCAGCTATCAATTGAACAGCAATTTTAGCCTTTACACCTCCGAGAAAAGCATGGTGGTACTTTTTACTTTACGGGGGGCGGCTATGGGATTTTTATTTGCTCCTTTACTGGCGCTTACCATGTTAAAAATTCCTGAAGAAAAAATTTCTCAAGCCACGGGGCTTTTTACAGTTCAGCGGCAAATTGGGGCAGCACTGGGGGTTTCCGTCTTTGAAACGATTTTTACCAATCGTCAAGTTTACCATTCTTCTGCCCTAGGCTCTGCGCTTGATACCTCGAGTCCTGTTTTTCAAGAAATCAGCCAACAGCTGAGTGGTGCAAGTCAGACAAGTTTTGGACACTCGCTTTTACAAGCGGGGATCCAGGCACAACAATTTATTTTAGATTTTGCACAACACACTATCTTTATTCGATCGATTGATGACTGTGTTCTTCTTGCTGGAATAATCACCTTCTTCAGCGTGGTTCCCCTCTTTTTTCTGCGAGACTCTTAGAAGGTATTTTTGTATAATATTAAAAATTTTTTTATTATAAAAATAAATAATGATATAAAATAATAAGATGTTATACAATGAAAATTATGGATTATCTATTTAATTTTATTCACCTTTATATCAATTCAACAACTCGGATTGTGGTGGAGGGACAGGAGGTCTTAATTCAAAAAAAGTCTGTCTCATCGACGTGGAAACTTTCCACTCCTATTTTTGAGGGACGAGGAGAATTTCCCAAAGAAACCCACGAATGCTTGCGGCTTATTCAGAGTCTTAAGTGGGCCAATGAGGGAATGCTTGAAATCGATGCGGTGATAGGCACCATCCATTGGACTCAGGAGATTCATCCAAGTCGTTTCCATAAAGAATTTCCTCGGTTTTTAAAACACGCCAAAGAGTGGAACGAAATTCTGACGAAGGAATTATCGCTTATCAACTGAGATTGATGAGGGGATACTCCCCCTCTCTCTATTCTCTCACTCTCTCAGGGGATAAAACAAAGATAGCTCGGCTTGCTAAAATGAAAAGAGGGCTGAGCAAGACAGTAGCAAGCGGGGTCAAAGTTAAGAGGACTCCTGCAATCACAGGGCCTAAAATCTTAGCAAAAGCTTGAATAGATTGATGGAGTCCCATGACTTTTCCATTTTCATGAGAGCAAGCATAGTCGGATACTAAAGTCGTGAGGGAAGGAACAAGCGAAGCATAAGCAAAGGTGAAAAGGGGCATGATAAAGCAGATCATGAAATAATCTTGCATGAACGAAAGAAGAAAAATAGAAAAGGCGAAAAGAAAAATAAAATAGCGAAAGAATTTTTCAGAGCGCGAATACTTGTGGAGCCACAGAATAAAAATCACTTGGGACAGTGAAAACCAAATCCCATATTGGGAATAAAGATTAAAGACTTGTCCTTCATTGCAGCCGATCTTTTCAATGAGAAATACCTGAAAGGTTTTGATAAAGAAATACCACCCAAAAAAAATCAGGAATTCTGACCACAGCAAAGTTTTAAGAGGTCTTTCACATTTTAAAAAATCTCGAAAGCGGACTTCTGTCCATTTGGGGACAGCTAGTTTTTCTGTATCATTTGACCAAAATTTCCATATCAGTAAAAAGTTTAAAAAAGAAAAGGCAGCACAACCGACAAAAAGATAAAAGCATGCCTCGAATAAATGTCCCGCAACTGTAACCACCTGTCCTGCCACCCAGGGTCCCAAGATAAAACCTAGACCCAACATAAGGTGAGAGATGGCAAAAAATTTCGATCTTTTTTCTTCAAAGCTGACGTCTGTGATAATGGCATTGGTAGTGGATAAATTAACACCGGTGAGTCCTGCGACAAAATTTCCGATGAAAAAAGGGAAGACGGACTGAGTTAGAATTCCCCCACTGCAGATGAGATAGCCTGCGGCATTGCCGAGATAAGAGGTGAGTAAGATTCCACGCCGTCCTACCCGATCAGAAAGATAGCCTAGGAAAGGAGCTGCAACCATTTGACCAATCGGATAGGTAGCGGATAAAATTCCGAGCAGAATATAACGCAATTTGAGAGAGTAGGTTCCCTCAAAAAAACTGTGGGGTGTTTCTAAGAAAAAAAGGGGAAGAAAAGCAATGACAGCAGAGAAAGTTAGAAAATCGAGAAAAAGAACGGAAAAAATGAGGCTCAATTTTTTTAACATAGACGCATCTATTTTAGTCTCATACGATACATGATTCTATACTGCGCCCCCATTGAAATCACAGCTTTTGAGGATGTCTATTGTATATTGGTGAGAATCTGCGTGAGTGTCTCTAGTTGTATTTTGAGTGTTTTAACTTGAGCAGAAGTAGGCCTGAATCGTTTGAGGGTCAACAGTTTGCTCAGTTTTTGAAGGAGCTGTTGGGCTTGAATTGCAAGATCTTCCCTGCGATGGTCGGTTTCATCCAGAGGAAATGTTTGGCGGATCAATTCCAGTACCTCATTTTTCGTTTCGCCTTGGTAATTGAGGAGGAGCTCTTTCTTTTTTTCTATGGGAGCATCTCGGCTGGCCAAGGTATAAACAGCTTGGCGTGGCATTGTATCGAGTTTGGGAAGAAGTTCTGGAGGAAGCACTTGGTAAAACTCGTAGTATTGGAGAAAATTATAAGGGGTTTGACGGTTGCCATAGGTTGCAATAAGCCAGGCAGAAAAAGCGCCATCGCGATAATTTTTGAAGATTTCCTGAGCCTTTTTAATGCGCTGCCCATGCAGGATTGCGGCTTGGTTGGAGATGGCCTTAATCTCGGATGTCAAGCTAGAAAGTTGGTGTAAGTCTTTTTCTATAGACACCTCTCTCTCTCCTTGGTAGGACTTGAGAAGTTCTTCAAGAGAAATGTGTTCTTGGGGCGAAAGAGGGGTCACTTTAAAGACTCCTGAAAAACTCGAGAGCTGTCCCTTAGAAGAGACTTCCGCAAGCTCGGTTGTCTTCGAAAATTTTTGTTTAAGGCGTGAAAAAAGCAGAGTGTTTACTTTTGACATTTTCTAAGTCTCTTTAAAAGTTCTTTGGCAAGGATAGAGTAATCTTCGGCGGCACGCGATTTAGGCGCTATTTCAAAAATGGGTTTTCCATAAATCGTAGCTTCAGAGACAGTGATGTCCCGGCGGACTTTCGATTTTAGAATTTGTCCTGGAAATGTCTCTTCGATGATATGAAGGAATGTGTCGTTGCTTTTACCTCGAGGATTCCAAAAGGAAAGCACCACTCCCAGAAGCTCAATGGGATGCCGTTGGGAGAGCGATTCCATAAATTGCGAAAGTCGCTGAAGTCCTTTGATGCTATAAAATTCGGGCGTGGCCGCAATCAGGGCAAATTCGGAAGCGATCAGTGCAGACTCAGTCAGCCAACAAAGAGAGGGGGGTGTGTCAATGATAATAGTATCAAATTGGGTGAGCGGTTTTAAAACTTCTCGCAACTTTTCATGGGAGTAACGATCAGCTGCAAGGGCTTCTGTCACTTCTACCCTTTCCAGCCATGTATCAGCCGGAATAAGAGAAAGGCGCGGATGTGAAGTGGGTAAAATGACCTCTCCAATGTTCTTTTTTCCTTGAAGAATAGGAGCTAAGCTATCCTGAGCATCTGGATCATAGCCGAGTCCTGTGGTGAGATTGGCTTGAGCGTCAAAATCGATAAGTAAGACATTTTGTTTGTGAAATTTTGCAAGGGCTGCGCCTAAGTTCAGGGAGGTCGATGTTTTAGCGGTCCCTCCCTTGAAGCTGCTAATGGTAATGGTTGGCATCTTTAAACCTAAAGAGCTTTATTTAAAGCTGGGGTAAAAGTGGAGGTTAAGGATTTTGTTTCCATTTCGGTTTTGAGCGCCTTTAAGAAAGTAGACAGGGACATCTCTCCGTGTACTACATTATCGCGGGTTCTCAGAGAAATAGTTTTATGTTCTACTTCTTTATCGCCCACTGTTAACATGTAGTTTATTTGAAGTAGCTGCGCATTTCTAATTTTTTTATTCACCGATTCACTCGATTCATCCATATCGCAAATCAACCCTGCCTTTGTAATTTCCCTTTTCACTTCATGTGCATATTCAGCGTGACGATCTGCAATGGTGATGATACGGATGGGAAGTGGACTGAGCCATAAAGGAAATTTACCCATAAAGTGCTCAATCAAAATCCCAAAGAATCGTTCGATGGAACCAAAAATAGCTCGATGTAACATCACAGGTCGTTTTAGCATGCCGTCCTTATCCATATACTCGAGTTCAAATTTTTCTGGAAGAGCCATATCAAGCTGGATAGTCCCACATTGCCACGATCTGCCGATGGCATCTTGAATATGAATGTCTATTTTAGGTCCATAGAAAGCGCCGTCTCCTTCATTAATGCGGAAGGGCTGATCCCATTCCTCTAGGGCACTTTGAAGCCCTTCAGTTGCAATCTCCCAATCTTCATCGGTTCCAATGCTCTCTTTGGGGCGGGTTGAAAGCTCGAGGCGATAGGCAAGATTAAAGGTGGAATAAATTTCTTCGATGAGACCTAAAATACCTAAAATTTCAGCTTTAATGTCGGAGGGCTTCATGAAAAGGTGAGCATCATCTTGATGAAAACCACGGACACGGAAAAGTCCTGAAAGCGCCCCTGAAAACTCATGTCGATGAACATGTCCGAACTCTGCAATTCTTAAAGGAAGGTCGCGATAGCTGTGGTTTTGAGATTTATAATAAAGCATACAGCCCGGACAATTCATCGGCTTAAGAGCAAAAAATCGCTCTTCGATTTCAAATGCATACATGTTTTGACGGTAGTGAGACCAGTGGCCTGATTGCTGCCATAGATCTTGGCTCACCAGTTGCGGGGTTTTGATCTCCACGTAGCCTGAGCGTGTCATCAGTTCCCGGATGAAATCAACCAGTCGATTCCAGATAATCATTCCTTTGGGATGGATGAAGGGAATGCCAGGAGCTTCTTCTTTAATCGAAAAGAGATCGAGTTTAGGTCCTAAGATTTTATGATCCCGTTTTTTTGCTTCTTCCAGCAGATGAAGATATTCTTTTAGTTGCTTTCGGTCAGGAAATGAAATGGCATAGATACGGGTGAGGACTTCATTTTTGGCGTCCCCTTTCCAATAGGCGCCCGACGTTTTAAGCACTTTGAAAGCTTTAATTTTCCCAAGGCGGGGAAGGTGAGGCCCCCGGCAGAGATCAAAAAACTCTCCCTGTTCATAGGCAGAAATCTCTCCTTGCTCCAGTCCTTGGATCAGTTCAACTTTGAAAGGGTTTGATTTAAAACGGGAAATTGCCTCTGCTTTGTCTTTAAATACATGACGCTTCGTGGCATAATTTTCATCGATAATTTTTTGCGCTTCTTTTTCGATGGAATCAAAATTTTCATCCGATAGTGTAAGGTTGGCAAAGTCGTAATAAAATCCTTGATCAATAGGAGGGCCAATTGTCGGTTTGGCGTCAGGGAAAAGTCGCAGGATGGCTTGTGCTAGAACGTGGGCAGAGGTATGCCAAAAAATTTCTTTTCCGATTGACTCTTCAAAAGTGATAAATACCAGCTCATCTCCATTTTTTACGGGTGTGTCGAGGTCATAGAGGACCCCATTGATTTTAACTGCCAGCGCTTGATCAGGTCCATTGAGATGGAGGTTTTCTGCAATCTCTTTTGCAGAATGCAAATTCTGAGCATTGAAGGGTTTCCCATTAACAATAATATTCATAAATTCCTGAATTGATATCCTGTATTCTAAGATAATGGACGAAAAAACCAAAGACCGATTTACTTGGGATCCTTTCTTGCTCGCCTGTAGAGCGATGGATAAGTCGGAGATTCAAGATTCTTTTTGTTATCGCGCGTTGAGTGAAGCGCGCCTGCTGGCAGAGCAACTTGTGCCTGAAAAAGGGCCGTTCAGACCCAAAGCTCTGGCTCGTAATATCCCCAATTATGAGGCGGGCTACTCAGACGATGTGATCCAGATGTATCATCAAAGATTTTTGCAAAAATGGGAATCAGATTCCACTTTTATGTTTAAATTTCGCCGTTTTTCGCTTCCTCTCTGCCATGCTTATGCAGAAGATGTCATCCGGTGGACGCTCGATCTGGCGCCGAAAACTCCCCTTCAAGATTATCATATTAAAAGAGCTGTTATTGCGGCCTGCCTTACTCCTTTGCGTCAGAGTATCGGATCATGTTTTGCAACAGCTCCTGCCATTGAAGTACAACAGTTTTATCTCGACCTTTTTGTAGAGGATCTTTATCAACTTCTCTCTCGAGGCTCCATCCGACGCGTGGTAGATGGGGTGGAATATACGGCGCCTTTTTGTCTGAGTACAGGAGTAGGTGACCTTAAAAAGATCATCAATCCCGAACGGCCTTATCACGGTTGTTTAGGGCTTATCAGGGCATTTGAAATAGGAGGGAAAATACCTGAAAATATTTCTTTCAGTGAAAAAATTAATCTCTCAGAAAAGATCTGCCGTCATTATTACCGACCAGGCATGTGTATAAAAGATTTGATCCTATCATCGATGGGTGAAGAAACGTGTGCCTACTTTAAAAGCGTGGTGGACAACGCACTCTTGAAGATTTGGGAATTTACGCTTGCATCCTACTGCGATATTAAAATGGAGTTTTCAAAGTGGAATCTAGGATGGTGTGTGGGTCTTCCTCCCCAAGAAGCAGGAGGAATTGGAGAAGTCTTATACAAAGCGCTTGAAGAGAGGCTCCAACACATGCATGCCGAGGTTGAAAAGGCTTATCAAGAAGTGATGATTGCTCATGAGCAGCTCCGAGCTGTAGAAACATTGGCGGATCATGCAACCACAATGGAAGAATTGCGTCGGATTAAAGCAGAAGGAATTGGAAAGGCTCATCATCTAAACGTCTGTGAAGATCTCTACGAACAGGCGCAAGAAAAAGAAAAAATGATCTCAGAAATCTTGCCATTTCTGATTCGACATTATACAGATTTTTTTCAAAAAAATTTTCAAGAAATTTATGATCCTGAGTTTGTCGATGAAACAAGAGGTTATTATGAAGATAGACAGGCAGGTTTTAGGCTCGTTTATAAGCATGGAAGATCTGAAACCTCTCTTTGGACCTCTATCCACAATCGAGAACAGTTTATCGCTGTGTTAGATGAATTTTTTAGATCTGTTGAAACGCCTCTTTGCCACTTTTGCGAAGGAGTTTATCAGAAACAGCTTGTTTCAGAAATGACAACGGTTATTTTAAACCACCTGCAAACACCCGCATTTTTTGATTCTACCTTTAGACGAGCGCAGCAAAGAGGCAGAATGCCATGGGCTTATAGCGCCGGAGGAAATGTGGAGCAAATCGCCTCTTTGTACTATCGACAAACTTCCTCTCTCAAATCAGAAAGTAGGCCTATCCAAGATGAACTCGATCTTTTTACCTTTATCATTGAAGCAATGAAAGGACTTTCTCCTACAACTACCAATGAATTTATTAAGGATCGAGATAGGGGACTTCTTTTTCAATCCCCTACCCATGTCTGTCTTCTTCTTCCAGGTGTTCCTCTCTTTCAGAAAGCATGGAGTGATCGAGGTTTTACTTATACCTGGATTCGGGATCAATGGATAGACCCTGCCCGCCAATTTTATCTAGAACAACAAATTTCCAAAGAAGAACAACGAGAACTTTATCGAAGATTGGGAGTCGAAAAAGAGCTAAAACCTTCCATGACAATCGACGATTTTTCAAGATCTCTCAAACAAATTCCCACTGCTATTCTCGGATCTTTTTTATTTCAAACTCTTCCTTTAATTCCTAAAGAGAAATGTCAAGCGCTTTTACATACCAAGTCGGAGGCCCTTCCCCCCTTTTTATCTTCCGCAGAGCTTTTTCAATGGATGTTTAAGTTTTCAGAAGGCTCTTCAAGAGAAGCAGTGCGTGCTTCCATGCGAGAACTTAAGCTAGCATCCAGCTGTTTTCTATTTGCAGATACTAACTGGCCGAATGGGTATTTCAGCTTTGTCATTCATCCGATCACCCTTGAGCTGGAGGTATGGAAAACAGATCGGGCGGGTGTATGTGGGGCGGGCTTACCCCTTGTTAAAAGTTGGTTTGGAAAGGAGGCTTGGTCGATTTTTTTAAAGTAGACCTCAATTTTCACAAGAAGCTAGAATAACAAAAGTGAAATCTCTAATGTTTTTTTTACTGATGTTCTGCCTTCCTCTTTCAGCACTTTACATGGGCAGTCCAGTGGAACCTCAAATCATGGAACGCGGATTTTGGATCTCAGAGGAGGCTTCCTTCGGCCTGAAAGTGGGATATCAAGGTGATAGAGTGATCACTCGGAAAATGCGTCCTAGCGGAAACGCGCATGGAAAAATTGACACCATGGCCCTCTCTTTCGATCAAGGAGTTATGACTCTCAATTATTTAGATAGAGTTGAAATGTATGGATCGGCAGGTGCGATGCATGCAAAGCTTTCTCAACGGCCCTCCTTCGATCAAAACCGGCGCCACTACCAAACCCAAGAGGGATGGACCGCCGGTGTCGGAGGAAGGTTTTTGCTTGCCCAATGGGGAAAGACGGTGATTGGGATAGATGGAAAGGCTCAATGGGGTCGCCCTCGTATAAAAAAGGTATCCGGCCGGGGCGTTTCAAACAATAGAGAGAGTCGTCTGAAATATTGCGAGTGGCAAGCTTCTTTTGCCGTGTCTTACACAGCAGGCTGGTTGACCCCTTATCTGGGAGTCAAATATTCCAACGTACATGCTAAGGTCAATCGTCTTTCTTCTTCCATTTACCCCCATGGGCAATTTAAATTGATCAATCAAGATCGCTTTGGCTGTGCAGTGGGCTGTACCCTTTCTCCTGGTAAACTTTTTGATGTTTTCGCTGAAGTCCAACTGTTTGACGAACAGGCAGTTTCATTTGGCGGGAACGTAAGGTTTTAATAGACGTCTCCGATCTGCATGTTGAGGATATTTCGTGACCCCATTCTTCGCATATCCATTTCTTTTAAATGGATAACTTCTCCAATTTGTTCTAACTCCTTTTCAATCACCTTTTGCACATTCTTTTGGGCTTCATTATTTTTTAAAGAGATTCGACTCATTTTCTCCTCCTAGTTAGAATTTATTTAGGCTTAGCAGGATATTTTATTAATTCAACTGAAATGTATGAATGTTTTGATAATTGAAAGTCACTTTGCGAGCGGCTTTTATCGAATTCTATCTTTGCAAAAAAACGGATGGCAGCTTTATACTTACTCACTCATAATAAGAAATGGGGAGAGAATGATGTCACTATCGCGACGACTTGTTCTACTAAATGGGGCTATATTTCTAACTAGAACAGTGTGCGCTGCTGGAGATGTGGAAACACAGGATATTCAAGCTTTTCGGGATTGGATCAATTCTAAACGAATGATTACAGTACGTGAGCTTGGAGGCCAGCTTTCTATCAGCGGTGATGTCCATGCCGAACTTCAATCGACTTCTATGGTTAAAAATGGGAAGGCAGAGCGAGGAGGAAAAGGAAAAGATGCGCATAATCTGTATGATGTAGAGTTCAATTTGATGGTGGATTACCGAACGGACAGATCTTGGCTTGCGTCTCGCCTCCGTTTTGATAACGATGCTGGAATTACGACTGAACATGTAGGAAGTGGTAAAACGGATAAAATTAAACTCGATAGAGCCTATTGGGGATATCGGTTACTGGATGGAGACCGCCATACCATGGATCTTGAAATCGGAAGACGGGGAGCCATGACGGTCTTATTTGATTCAAGGCTGATGTTTGGAGTTAATTTTGATGGGCTGACCTTTAAGGACAGCTATGCGGTGGACAATGTGGGAGATTTGTATTATCAACTTGGCGCCTTTATCGTGAATGAAAAACACAATCAGGCAGCCTATGGAGGCGAAGCTGGAATTCTTAATATTGCCAACACGGGCTTTTACACCAAGTATTCTTTTATCGATTGGGATACTAAGGATAATGTAAAATTTCCTAAACAATTTCACTTTATTGTTTCTCACCTGCTTTTGGGATATAAATGGATCCCGCAGATTCTCGATCGGCCGGTGGTCATCTATTGGGGCAACCTTTATAACCATCGAGCCCGTGGAATTAATTTAACGAGGGGAAAGAAAGCCAATTACGGCGGCTATTTAGGCTTTACTTTGGGAGCTTTAAAATTGGCAGGTGATTGGTCCTTAGATATGAATTATCAATTATTACAAGCCCAAGCTATTCCTGATTTTGATGTCTCAGGTATTGGGATGGGCAGTAAAGCGGAAAATTCTTTTTATACGTACCGCAATACGGCTGTGACAAACAGACGATATGCAGAAGGAAATGTCAATTATCGAGGATTTGAAATCACGCTCCAGTATCTGATTAGCAATAATTTGAACTTCTGGCAGCAATGGAGGCAATCCATTACTCTCGACAACCACATTGGGCCTCATCGTCGCTATAAGCAGTACGAAATCGATTTCATCTATTCTTTCTAAGAGAAGAAAAAGAGTGAATTTTTTTCTTTCTCCTGATTAAATTCTCTTGTGGAGGATTTCATGAGTCATAAAAAGCGACTATTACTCATTGAAGACGAAGAAGATATCGCCTCGCTCATCAAACTCCAAGCGGAGTTATCAGGTTATAAGCTGCATGTGGAAGTCGATGGTCTCAATGGATTTCGGGCGGTAGAAAGGGAAAAACCCGATCTTGTCATCCTTGATATTATGCTTCCTGGTCAAAATGGATTTGATATCTGTCGGAAGATGAAAAACAATTCCGAATTAAAAAATATTCCCGTGATCATTCTTTCCGCAAAAGGGGAGGAGCTCGATGTTATTCTGGGATTAGAGTTGGGGGCCGATGATTATGTGGCAAAACCTTTTTCTCCCAAAATTCTTTTTTCTCGTATCAAAGCGGTATTGCGTCGGAGGAAGGAGCCCGAAAAAATGCCTAAGGTGATGTCTTTTGGGGATTTCCAACTCGATGTAGATCGATACCTTCTGAAAAAATCAGATAAAACTATATCTATCACTTTATCGGAATTTGGCATCTTAAAAAGGCTTCTTGCTAACCGGGGGAAAGTGTTGACCCGCAATCAACTTTTAACAGATATTCATAACGACGACGCTTTTATTGTGGATCGTAATATCGATGTCCATATTGCTTCTCTTCGCAAAAAACTGGGTCCCCATTTCGATGCTATAGAAACAGTTCGAGGGGTGGGTTATCGGTTTCGTGATGAAAGCCTGACGACTTCTAATACCGAGCCGAGTTAAAAGTCTATGGGGGAATCTCTTTCATTTTGCAACTACTTGAGAGGAGAATGCGCTCAATGGGAACTCATATTTTGAAAATGACTTTCCCCTTCGTTTTTTTGCTAGGGTGCTCTACTCATACAGGCACGGGAGCCTTGGTGGGAGGAGGTTTGGGAGCAATGGGAGGAGCCGCCATCACAGGTTCTGGAACAGGCGCTCTGATAGGCGCTGGATTGGGGGTTGCAGCAGGGGCCCTAGTGGGAGCGGTCCTTGATGCAGAAGATCGGAAAGCCCTTGATCGAGAAAGCCCTCGCACTACTCGCAAAATTGATCGGGGAGAACAGCTTTCCACAACTGATGTCAAAAAAATGTCGAAAGCAGGTCTGTCCGATGATGTCATCATCCATCAAATTGATGCAACCCATAGTGTTTTTCATCTGAGTAGTGCTGACATTATCGATCTTAAAAAAGCCGGTGTTTCTCAACGCATTATTAACCACATGATCCAAACCAGCCCATAACACAGACCTTTAGAATGCAGGCCTCTCTAGGGTAACGACTGAGGATAGGTAGGCCTGCAATGTGTCTCTTTAATGCCCATGAGGGTGAGTAAAGAGAGGATCAAATAGGCAGGTAAGGTCAAAAATGCCGCCTTATAGGCAGTTATTGAAAAGACGCGCGCTCCATCGACTACTTTGCCATCCCAACTCATATCTAAAAACTGTCCTGTTAAAGGATCGGAAAAAGCGCCAAGAAGCGCATCAAACGCATTCATGAACCCAATGGCGGTGGCTGCCAAAAGAGGGGCGTTGATTTCTCGGATCATTGTAAAGCAGAGCAAAAAACTGCTGATGGAGAATCCGAATAGAAAGAGGAGCATGGCCAGCCAAGAGGTAGAGATCACAGGAAGGTAAATCACTGCTGTGATGGAAAAAAGCGAAATAAAGGTTCCCCACCACATGACAAGACGTCGTTTGCCTAGCCAATCTGAAAACCAACCTAAAAGGGGCGCTCCCAAGGCAAACCCGATAAAGATGAGAGAAACCATCTGGGCTGCCATATTAGAGTTGATCTCAAAACTCTCCGCTATAAAAGAGACGCCCCACAGCCCTCCGAAGACCATGACAGGCGCAAAGGCAAATCCGCTATAGATCGAGAGCCACCAGGACTGAGAATTTTTAAAGACCTGTCGGATGCTGTCCCATAATTTTATTTTTGGAGAGGCAATGTGGCGTTCTCTTTCATGAGCAGGTGATTTATCGCGCACCACAAGCCAAAATAGAATAGCTAAAATCATTCCTGCCATCCCCATGAATTGAATGGCCTGTCTCCATTCCAGTCGTTCAATAAAAGCAGCGAGAGGCGCTTGCCCTCCCACAGCTCCCAACATGGCCATTGTCATCATGAGTCCTGCCATAAATGCAAAATGCCTGTAAGGGAACCAGTTCGCAATTAGTTTTAAGCAATTGACAGCTGCAAAGGCAGCGCCAGTCCCTGTTAAAAAACGGCCTACTCCCGCCATTAAAATAGAATCTGCTTTGGCAAACACAAGGCTGCCTACAGCGCATAAACCAATGGCCAATGTCGTGGTTTTTCGGGGTCCAAATCGATCAAGAAGCAAGCCCGCCGGAATTTGTAAAATCAAATAAGCATAGAAATAAGAAGCCGCTAAGTTCCCGAGCTCAGCCCCCCCTATTTGGAAGGTGTGCATGAGCGTCTTGGTCATCACACTGGGAGATACCTCGATTGCATATTTGTAGAACATGAAGAGGGCGCTGAGGAGCCAAATCGTCCATGCCCGAATAGGAAATTTTAATTTCTCATACTTCATTTTTTTCCAAACTTTTGCAAATGGTAAAGAAGAATCTTATAGAAATCAATTTAAAATATTTTTTTTGTCTTGGAGTCAATTTTTTAATTGTGATTAAATGCCCCAAGAGTCGTATATTTGTGCAGATGAGGGGTATTTTCTCTAAGCGTTTTACTCTTTGCCTGACTCTTCTTCTTTTAGCCAGTTGCGGCCAGTACAAGCAAGAGGCGACCCCTCCTCAAATTTCTTTAAAAACAACAGATTCGGTTTTCCTTCCAGAATCGAACATCATTCTCCAAAGACAAAATTATATCCTAGCTTATGATGGAAGAATACGGAGTGCGGGTTGGGTTTACGAGGAACTAACGGCAGCCTCTATTGTAGGTTCTGCTGATAGATCCCATTATGAATTTATGGAAGACCCTCAAATTCCTTCTCTTCTGAGATCTACCAAGAAAGATTATGAGGGATCGGGGTATGACCGAGGCCATCTTTGTCCTGCAGCAGACGCGAGGGCAAGTCCAGGGGGCATGCAGGAAACTTTCTACCTCTCTAATATTACCCCTCAAGATTCCCAATTGAATCGGAAATATTGGCTCAAATTAGAGAAATACATCCGTCATTTGACGAAGTCATACGATGTGATTTATGTCATTACAGGACCTCTTTTTATGCCACAAAAGTCGAAGGAAGGTAAACGTTTTATCAAGTACGAAGTGATTGGAGACAATGATGTGGCAGTCCCTACGCACTATTTTAAAGTCATTCGGGCTAAAAGGGGACACTCTATAGATACGGAAGCCTACATTATTCCCAATCAACCCATCAAGAAAGATCCTCCTCTTACAAAATTCAGGGTCTCCTTAGAAAAAGTCGAAAAAGCTGCTGGAATCTTATTTAGAGGCTCTTGAAAAATAGGCAGCCTTCAGGGCAATCGCATTAAAATTTTAACTCCCGATAAGACATTTTTCTCAAAACGGTATCGACCATCTTGCAACCTTACGCTTGCTTCTCTAGCTCATATTCTTCTTCTTGCCCTCTACCTTTGACAACATGTTGAGTGCTATTTTCCTAAACACACCAAGGTTCCGCGCTTGAGCTATTGGATGAGCTATTGTTCGGCCGAAGAGCGCCTCTAATACGGTTTCCAAATGAGATGGTTAGTCACAGGATATACGGTGCGTTGCAAACTGATTGGATAATCGTGGGATTGATGCATGATTGATCCCATGCCTTTTGGGCAGCTTCCTCTAAGGCTTGCAGGTCTTTGTAATACTGATTTGCCCAATGATGAATCCTCAGATAATGCCATAAATTTTCAAAAGGGTTAAGCTCTGGACTGTAGGGTGGAAGATGTTTGAGGGTTATGTTAGGGGGAATTGTTAAGATTTAGACGTATGTTAGCTCAGTGCAGAATGTGTAGGGACACGTCTTCCTGATTCCCAGGATTGAATAGTACGAACATTCACATTGAGAATTAAAGCAAAAACAGTCTAAGAGTAATGTCCTATTCAATGAAAAAGCTTCTTCTATCTTGCTACTTGTACTCAATCTAAATTTTTAATGCGATTGCCCTGAGGCAGTCCTGCAATCATGTTGACAATTTCGGGGAGAAAAACTCATCATCATTAAAAAAGGCTGTGTATGGATTATGTCGATCAAATGGTGAAGGAATTTCAATTGTTGACGAGAAAATATGCCCTTTTTCATGCCGTGTTTCTGACAACTTTTGTTTTAGAGCTCTTGACGCTTTTGATTTTCATGCCGTTCCTTGCCAAGACGGTAGCCCTTGCTATTGTGGTGGCTCTGACATTTCTCACTATTTTTACATATTTTGTTCTACGGTTTTATTTTCAGACCCGTAAACCTGAACAATTTATTGCCATTAAGGACAAGCTTGTGAAAGCTGTAATAGAAAATTCATCAAAGGGATCTCGATGGTCGCAAGAAAGATTGCGCCCTGTCTATGAGATGCTACAGAAACTAGAAGGTCAAGAATCTCAATACTATCCCCTTCCTTCTTTTTTACAGACGTTATCTCCCTTAGTGGAAAAATTTAGCATTTGGTGCCATTGGGAAGATGTTCATTGGATGAAAGAAATCTTGCATTTACATGCGCTTCGCAAAGTTTTTGAATGGGTGAAGCTACATCCGACAGATCTAGAACTCCATCGCACTCTATCTGCTTCGTATATAGCTCTCTATCAAATGTATCAAAAACCTAAACAAAAGACGGCTTTTGACTCTTTTATTGAACGGCACTATGCTTCTGCTGAGATGAAGGAGAAGTTTGAAAAGGCAGCCCGTTCAGCTGTGGAAGAGTTAAAAGTAGTTCTAAATTACGTAGCCAGCGATGGATGGGCCTTGATTCAAATGGCGCGAGTCTATCACGATCTAGGCCTCAGGCAAGAGGAGAAAAAAACGTATGAGATGCTTCTTACTTTGAGACCAGAGGATGGGGAAATCTACTATCGCCTGGGTAAACTCTATTTCGAACTAGGCCATATAGCGCAAGGGCTTCATCTCTATCAAGAACTTCAAGGCCGGAAAGATCCTAAGGCTCATGATCTGATTCAACATTATGATTCTTACTACAATACTGAAATTTTAGAGGGTGTTTAATCGTGCTCCTGAATCAATACTTTTCCGCTTCCCATTCAGTTGAATATCCCTCCTAAAATTTCTTTCTTTCACTGAAAGAGAGCGGGTCATAATCGATAGATCATTATTTTTTGAGGACAAAAAAAGAGTTTGTCGGTTCAATATAGAGAGGTAGTTGCAAAACCCATGTTTAGTCCATTTTCAGCGTCAAAAATTTGCTGAAGAGCAACGAACTCTGTCGTTTGCATTGCCTCGAAATATATTATCTACCGTAGAGGTGTTATGAAATCGTTGATTCTTGCAGCATACTGTATCCTTTTCGCCACACAAGCAGAGATAGTTTCCCAGCCAAAACTCACTCCTCAAGAAGCTTTTTTCTTAAGAAGGATGACAGAATTTTGGAAAGATAAAGACTACGGGCTTGTGAAGAAGCAAATCGAAGAATTTTTAGGGGAGAATGAAACCTCTAATATTCATAATAACCTTTATGCTCTCATGGGAGATATCCTTTACAGAGAACGAGATTATGTAGGTGCCTTAGCAATGTATCATAAGATTTCCGATAGTGCGCTGATGGAAAAAGTGTTGTCTCGCAAAGCACAATGCCTTTATCTATCGGAAAATTATGATGAAGTCATCGAACACTTAGGCCCCCTTTTCAAACAGAATAAAAAGATCGATTATCAGGAAGAAATGCAATTTATTCTGGCAGATTCTTTGTTTAGAAAAATGCGAAAAACCTCTGATTCCGCAGTCCAACAGCAGCTTTGTGTGGAAGTAAAACCCCTCCTTCTGGAGTTATTTAATACCTCCTATCAAGATAAAGTCTTACTTGCTCTTGCCGAAGTTCATCGAGAGCTCAAAGAGCCAGACAAGGCGGCCCCGCTCTATCTTTTGCTAGCAGATAAAATGCCTACGCACAAAGAAGAGTTACTCCTTCAAGCAGCCGTGCTTCAAATGGAGTATGAGCCTGCCCTTGCTTTAGCGAATTTTCAACAATTGGTGGATTTAGGTGGAAGTAAAGCTCAAGAGGCAGCCTACCAAGAGCTTCTTCTCCTTTTTCAAAATGATCGTTCTTCGGATCTGATTTCACGAGCTCCAAAAATTGAGATGTATCTAAATGAAGGCCGGAAAAATTTGTTGGAATTTTGCCTTGCCCGCAGTTACTTTAAATTGGATCAGCTCCTAGAAGCAATTCAACATCTCAATCGATTCATTGTCACTGAATCGGATCCTACTCCGCATAAAAAAGCGGCCTTTTTAACCCTGATTCATTGTGCCCAAAAAACCGATAATCAACCGCTTTTTGATCAAGCTGTGGCTCAATTTTTAAGAGATTTCCCTTTGGACGAAGAGGCAGGAAAAGCCCTTCTTTTGCATGCGCAAACAGCTCTTCAAAGAGGGGAGCTCATGCAGGCAATACAAGATTTAAATCGGCTTTTAAAAGATTTCCCGAACTTTCCCAACCAAGAGACTCTTCTTTATGATCAAGCAGTTCTCTTATGTAAGACAGAACAGTGGGGAGCAAGCCGCACGGCTTTCCTATCCTATTTAGAGAAATTCTCCTCTTCTCCTCAATCCAATCTGATATGGGCCTCGATTGTCCACTCATCTGTGCAAGAGTTAAAAGAGTCATCCGAAGAAAATAAAAGCGCAAAAAAAGAACAGCTTGCGGCGGACCTTACAAAAGCCCTCACGTTTTCCAACGTATTTTCCTTGGAGGAAGAGGCAGCCTATCGATTTTTGCTCGGACAACTTTTATTTGAACTCGACCGTTTCTCCGAATCAGTGGTAGAACTCGACCTTTTCTGTCAGAAATATCCTGAACATCCTTCTGCTGTGGAGGCGTACTTTCTTCAAGCCCTCTCTCACCGAGCTCTTAACTCTTCCCCAGAGCTATTCATCCCCGCTGCTGAAAAGGCACTGGCCCTCCTTGAAACATCGACGCATAAAACAGCCTTACATTTGCAACTTTTCAATGCCTATCTGGCGTTAAAAGAGTATGATAAGGCCGCCGAAAAACTTTACCAGACTTTCATCATCGATAAAGAGTCTGTTCACCAGGAGAATCAGCTTTGGCTTGCCAATTATTATCTGGATAGAGCAGATCTTACAAAGTCCATGGAAGTTTTTAAAAAGGTATTGGTCGTGGATGAGGCGTACCAACTCCATTTTGATCCTGCACATACGTATCTTGAGACAGAAGCTCTCAAATTTGCAAAGGTGCTGGGGCCTAGCGACCAAGAAAAGCTCCTGCGATCTTTGATGGAAATTCAAATCCAACACCCACAGCTTCCTTGGAAGCACCAAGGGAGCGTCTTTTTAGCCCTAGGAGTTGCTTATTTACAACAAAAAAAAGCCGAAGATGCGCTTGCTACTTTTGATTCGATTATTGCCAAAGGAGATGAGATCCCCTCGTCTATTCGCAATTTAGCTCTTCTAGAAAAGAGTCGACTTCTTTTAGCAGGATGCCAACTTTCCGAGCAGAGCGAAGAGCATCCTACCATTCGCATGGCGTTATCCACTTTTAAAGATCTTCAAATTCAAAAGCAGCTTTCAGAAGAACCTGTCCATTTAGAGGCAGCTTTTGATTATGCTGCTTTAAGAACAGCTCTTGCACCCGAAGCCATACGGGTTGAATCCGCTTTGTTTTTTTTAGGCCGTATTAAAGAAGACTTTAATGCAAAAGAAGATTCGATCAATCAAGAATACCATGAGGCCCGTCTTCGCTATCCAGAAAAAGATCATCTCTATCAAATTTATATGAAGTATCTCGAAGCAGAAATTCTTTATTGGGAGGCTAAAGAAGCATTTTTAAAGAATGATATGGAAAAGATGGAAAAATCTAAAAAACTTGCTATGGAATTTTTTGAAGAAATCGTGCAAGATGTACAGTCCACCTCCTACGTGAAAAACCGAGCCCGCGAGCGTTTAACAGAACTACATCTATGATAAAAACAACCTCTCAGAAGGGGCTAACCAAATCTATTATTATTTCTGCAGCCTTGCATGGGGCTGTCATGGCTGTCCTATTTTCAAAGCCGCTTCAGTTACAATCTCGTCTTTTCTCCTCCCTTGGAAAAACTGCCACAGTGATGCAAGAAGAGGAAAATATAGCGATTATAAAACGGAGCCAGGCGTTAGAAGAGGCTTTGAGTTATTTGGAAACACCTCCTGTGGGAACGCCTCCCTCTTCTCCCTCTACTCATCTAAAGACTTTTCCACAGGGTAGCAGTCTGCAAGAAGAAATCGGAGATTTTCAAGTGCCTGCGCTATCTCTGGTATTTCCCACCTTTGAAGAGCCGCCGGTTCCTCTGCTATCCTCGCCTTCTACCCCGTCCTCTCTAGAGCAGCCGATGGTATTAGAGGAGCTGCCCCCTATTATAGCTTTAAAGCCATCGCTTGAAAATCCCTCTATCAGTTCGTTAGGGGAAGTAGACGCTTTTTTCGAAATTCCTATTCCCTTTTTATCAAAACTTTCCGAGGACCCCGCTTCTTCTGATTTTATTCCTGCCGAAGAAGCCAACCGTACGTTTTCTTTGCCTTCTCCAGAAATTCCTGCTTTAGAACAATTGGATGCTCTGACTCCTCAGTTAGGGGCCCCTTCTGTATGCGAAGCGCCCCCTATCCCTGTCCCAGGAGTTTTAGCCGACTTCTCAATTTCCCCCTCGTCTCCCCACTTGATTACCGGTATAAGAACTGCGACCACTCTGGGTGAATATGGGCTTCCCTCCCTTGATTTAAAAGAATGGAACGATTTTTTTGAAGTGGATGTCAAGACCTATCCCCACGAAGAAGGTGGGTTTCTTTTTTCCCTTACTCTGATTCCTAAAGTCGATCTCTCAGAATATCGGATGAAGCAGCATTATATTTTTATGATCGATCGTTCAAGTTCAATGGAAAAACATCGGTACCAAACTGCCAAAAGAGCGGTTTCTCGTGCCATCACTTCTCTAAGGCCAGGAGATTTATTTAATATTCTTATTCTAGATGGGTCCATTACTAAACTCAGTGACGCATCTCTTCCCTTTAGTAAAGCTCATTTACAAGAGGCGGAAGATTTTTTAGAAAAGCAGTTGCATGTTCGACGTGGAACGAGCTCCGATGTTTACACCACCCTCATGAAAGTATTAAATTCACAGATTGAGACAGAAGAATCGGTGACAGCCATTTTAATTTCCGATGGAGATGCTTCTTCAAAATCGAGCCAGCAAAGAAACAAAATCAATAACTGGCTCGAGGCTAATCGGGATCGAGTGACGCTCTATACTGCAACAGCAGGTAATGGCAATAATCTTTCTTCCTTAAAGATGCTAAGCCTTGCAAGCCGTGGCACACTTCTTTATTCTGATACCCACGCAGCTTTCCCGCGCAAACTTGCTAAACTGGTGATGGACCTGCGGTATCCACTTGCCAAAGAAATCAGCCTATCAATCCTTTCACCTAAAAATCCGGCTGTGGAGCTGCTCCCTCCTTCTTATAGACTGCCTACTCTGTTTAGTGATCACCCCTATGTTATCATGGGACTAACCCCTAAGCTCACCGATTTTACGCTCCTCTTAGAAGGGAAAAATAAAGATCAAATTTTCAGTATCAAAAAAACCATCTCTCTTACAAAAGCTAAGCAAGGTTCTCGACTTCTACTCAAACAATGGACAGCAGAAAAAGCGCATGTGTTATTTGATCAATACTTAAGAGAAGGGGAAAAGAGTCTCTTGCAAAAAGCGGATACAGAGCTCGGTTATGACACTCAAAATTCTCGGCGGTGAGTGGGGAGGGCGCCTTTTAAAAGCTCCGAAGGGAAAGCAAACGCGCCCTACGACTTCTATCATGCGTAAAGCTGTTTTTGATATTTTGCAACCCCATATTCACAGCGCTACCTTTCTCGATTTATTTGCAGGGAGTGGAGCAATGGGGATTGAAGCCCTGAGTAGGGGGGCTGAGCGTGCGATCTTTGTGGATTCTCATCGAGAAGCGATCCGGTGCTTAAAAGAGAATTTGGCACTTCTTAAAATAGAGAGCCGATCCCTTGTAATTCAAAGCGATGTCTTTAAAGCACTCCTTAAGCTACAAGAGATGGGCGTGCAATGTGATGTGATTTATGCCGATCCGCCCTATGATCAATCACAGCTTTATCCTAAGATCCTCTACTTTCTGGATAGAACCCTTCTTTTAAAAGATAAGGGGATCCTGTTTGTTGAGAGCCCCATTCCCTCACCTTTAGAAAATTTATCGGATACGCTGAAGCACTTAATTCCTCATCCTCCTAGAAAATACGGAGCTTCTGAGCTCTATTATTTTTTTATCCAACGATAGAGACGCCATAAAATCGGCTAGGTGCTCTTTCTCTATAAACTCTAGCGATTTTTTTTCCCTCATTGAAAAATCAAAAAGATTGCTTTCAATTTTCATAGTCTATTAAAATGATTAATCAAAATTTTGAGCCTATTATTAAGGAGGGTTTTTTATGGCTATTAATTTGCATTTAAGAGAGCTACCGGATTCCGGGGATAGGTTCAGATATACAAAACCCTCAGAAACAGATTCGAGAGAGTCCCTTAATTTGAATTTAACAGCTTTAGAGGGTTCTGGATATAGAGCGGCGGACGCTCCTTTCCCTCGAATAGGTTCGACAAGAGTGTATAGATATATATTTCAGGGAAGCGGTTCTAAGGAAGGAGTCTCTAAAGGAGCAGACGCTGTCCGTCAGTTAATTCGGGATAATCAGGCATTACATCCGCTGTTCAACATGAATGACACTGAATCGTTTAGCGATATGATTAAGAATTGCATCCATCTCGTGATCAATCGACAGGCGGTTTGCCTATCTGATCAACCGAAGGCAACTGACGTCGATCCTAAATATATGGATACATATTTTTCTGAGTCATTACTACAAGAGCCTGTCCAATGCTCAAAAGGCCATAATTTAGAGAAGAAATATGCAGAGTTTTGGAAGAGCCACGTGAGTGCTAAATGTCCTGTTGATACATCAGGCCAACATGATATAGGATCAATGATTGTAAATGTAGAACTACAAGAACTTAAGAGAATAGAAGATAATTACGTCGGTTTACAAGAAAAAAACAAAAAAATACTGGAATTGTTGAAATTGAATTCTCTCTACGCAGAAATAGCGGTTGCTGACCGTATGAAAGCTAATACTTTTGAAATAAAGACTGATATTGGGAAGCTCGTTGCTAAAATGGAAGCAGAACTGATTCTTAGATGTAGCGAAAACGTCTTATCAGCTGCAACGCTGAAAATAGCTTCCCAATGTATTACAGGGGGCTCCCTTGGCCTTGGGATAGCACTAGGTTTCTACAATTTCTCCCAAGGTCAATGGAAAAGAGGTTGTATCGAAATAGTTTCAGGTGGCATCGGCTTTATTCCGATGGGGGAGGCACTTCTAGCTTCTATGGTTGTTGATTTAGGACTTTTAATCGCTGATGCTACTGATGAAGGGTTTGTGGTGGAACCCAATGTAGAGCAATTGCATAAATTAATGGGTCTTGATTACCCATTAAATTCAAACCCAAAAAAGGAGGAATTGATAGCTGCTTACAAACAACAACGGAGTTTGCTTGATCCGCAGAAATGGAAAGGAATGGATGCATTCTACCAAGAAAATCAGTTTGCCCAGATGAAAAAAATACTCAAAGATAGCATCAAAGCGCTGTTGAATCACTATCAATATAGTTGGCAGGAGAAAGAGATCCTCCACGAGGTAGTCATTAATTAAAAAGGAATATAGACGGCACGCCCATTAAAGATAGAGAAAATCGGCCCTTAAAAGCCCTCTCTTATAAGAAAAGGCGAATTCATGAAGTATTTTTAGAGCGGTTTAAATTTAAATTGCTCTATTAGAGCTCTTGCATTACGCAAGAGGTCTCATCATTTTTCTTAACAGATTAACGGAGTTAACTTATCTTTTTACCGTGGTCCCAACGGGTTTCGGTGCAGATTCCTTGTTCATCAAATGATTTTTTTACCCCTTGCAGGTTATCACTTTCAAAGTTTTGGAGAACAAGAGGTTTCCCTTCATCATTATATTTGTTCAGCTTTCCATGACGTAGCCCTTCTTTATATTCCCCTTCAAAAATAAGAATACCTTTTTCATTCCATCTTTGTGAAAGACCATGGAGTTTATCGTCTTTATAAAAGGATTGATAGGCCACCGTTCCATTTTCAAAGTACCCTTTCTCTACTCCCTGCTTTTGGTCACAGACATAGGTCGTTTCGGTAAGGATCTGTCCTGAAGAATAATATTCAAGAGCAAGGCCTTCTTTTTTATCTTGGTGGAGAGGAATTTTTGCGATCAGATGTCCTTTTGGATCAAAGGCCTGAAAAATTCCTTCTCTTACCCCTTCTTTAAAAGGAGTGACAAGGAGTCGTCCTCCATGTGCATTGTATTCGACAGCTTCTCCCTCAGCTTTTCCGTTGACAAAGGTGACTTCAAAAGCTTTGACTTGTTCGCCTTCTTTATTCCTGGGGTAAAAGATCTGATGGAGGCCATGGCGGATATTTTTTTCATAATGGTAGAGAGCCATCCGCCCGTCTGGAAATGTTTGTTGCTGCTTGCCATGCAGTTGGCCATTTTCGTACCAGGCTTCGGTTAGCAGGTTTCCTTCGGAGTCCCAACTGGCACTCATTCCATGCAGAACTCCTTCTTTATAACTGCGAGAAAAATGCATTTTCCCATTCGGATAAAATTTCTCGACTTTTCCTTGCAGCCTTCCATCTAAGTCATATTGAGAAATGAGGGCACATACTCCCTGTTTTTCTCCTTTTTCCGCTGGATGATATTCTCGGTGTTCTCCAATCGAAAGCCCATTTTTAAAGTGTTGAGTTAATTGGATAGATCCATTTTCGTAATAGGCGACGACATCCCCCTCCAAGAGATTATTTTTATAATAAGCTTTCGAGCGCAGTTGGCCATTTGCATAAAACTGTTCTTCCAGGCCTTCCTTTTTCCCCTCTTTAAAATGTACAAAATGGCGAGGACGGTCTTTTTCAAACCACGAACGGATCATTCCATGAGGCTCTCCTTGAAGATAATGTGCGTCCGTTAAAAGATCTCCTTTTTCATTCCATTCGCGATGATTTTTTGTTTTTTTGCCATGATCAAAATGTTGTTCGAGGCGCAGGGTTCCTTTTTCGTCCCATTCTCGTCGCACTTGATCCAGCTGATCTTGTGCCCAGAACTCTTCTAATTTTTTCTGCCCGTTGGGATACCAAGAGACGAACGGCCCCTCTTTCATGCCTTCTTTAAAATGGCCCTGGATCGAAGGTTTTCCATTTTCAAACCATTCTTCGTAGCTTCCCTCTTGTTTTTGATTTTTATAGGACGTTTTTAGCTTCGGTTTTCCAGAGGGAAAAAACTCTTTTTGGGGCCCTTCCCACTCTCCCTTAACATAGAAGAAATCTGCCTTCAGACTTCCATTGTCGTACCATTGTTTAAAAGCTCCTTCTAAAAGATCGTTTTTTAGAGAATACTCTGCTACTTTTTGTCCTTGACCATTCCATTCTTCGATCGGTTGTTGTAGCTCTCCTGCATTATTGAAAATCGCACGAAGGGCGGGTGTGCCATTTTCATGGTTTCGATAATGTGTTCCTATCGGAGATCCATTCTGGTATTCTCCTTCTCCTATCAGTTTTCCTTCTTTGCTAAAAAACTGTTCTTTGCCTTCTTTTTTTCCATTTTTGAAGCTCATTTTATAAGCCTCTTTTCCATTGGGATGGTATTTGACATGGGTTCCAATAGGCTCGCCCATGCGGAAATCTTGGATTTCTTGAAAAGAATGGTTTTCTCCATACACCACAACAGCCGGATTTTTTCCGTCGGAGTTGAGTTTGCCTTGTTCAAAATGGCGCGAGCTTCTGAGAGATCCATCTTCATTCCATTCGAGAGCGGTTCCATGAGGGAGCCCTCCCTGATAAGGGATCACTGCAGCTTTGCCGCCTTTAGCATAATACCGCGTGAGCTCACCGTCTAATTTGTCGTCTTTGAAGTTCATTTCTTCAGAAATCTTTCCATCTTGATAGTACGCAGTCACATGTCCATCGCGCTTTCCTTCTTTAAAAGAGGCTCGCAGTTGAAGCCCTCCAGAAGGATAAATAAGGCGGAAATCGCCCTCTAACTTACCTAATTTATAGGAGGCGACTTGTTTGAGGTGCCCGGCCTCATCCCATACGAGCTCGACCCCATGAGGGACTGTTTGTTCTTTTCCATCCGCCTCTTTTAAAAGAGTGACATCGATCTCTTGTTTTTGACGACCTGTTGTTGCATGGTAGGTGCAAATTTTAACGGGGACTTCAGGACCGTCGCCTAACTTTTCGATAAAAGTAATTTGAGCAGGTTGTCCAGAAGGGTGCTTTTCCACAATTTTTTCTTGCCAGTGGGGTTCCATGGGACGGGGCATAGGAATCGTTTCGGTGGGAGCCTGTGCTTGGAGGACTCCTATGCATACAAGGGTGTATAAAAGAATCCCCACATATTTTTTCATCGCCGCACTCCTCTTATTGACGTTTACCTTAGAATACGGAAATAGAATGTAAAAAAAAAGAGCTTGGTAAAGATACCAAGCTCTTTGTTAAAAAGATTTTAAAATCTTTTCGATCTAGATTCTTAGAGGAAGAATCCGACGTAGGATAGAAATACCCCCCAAACGAGAGGAATAATTCCTACAATCTTAGAAAACCCATGTTTACCCATTAGAATGTCCATGAGTAATTGAGGTACAAAAAGTCCCATAACTCCACGAACAACCATGGCCCATCCTAAAATAGTGACGAGAACGAGCATGTCCCATCCCCAGAGGTCATACTGACTGAGTACAGTGAAACCAATCAAGAGATTGAAAATAGAGTTTATGTAAAAAAGTCCTGCAGAACTTTTGATTCCGCTCAGAACTTTCATATATTGATCACAATAAAGCAGCATCCAAAGTCCTAAAATCACAAGAAACGGACCAAAGATACTTGCAAGCCACATAGCTGCGTTTTGCATTCCTTTCCTCCTTAGCTAAACGGGTTAGGATATTTACACCCTAATCTAATGTGCAACATAAGGATTAAAGAAATTATTTGTCAAACTAAACTGTTAATTATTTATTTTAAAAATGGCGTATCTTGCTCATTTTTTGGAGGTTAAAGATTTTCTTTTTTGCAATACAAACCTACTAACTCTGCTTTTTCAATAATATGGTCTTTGATTAGATTCTCAATCTCTTCTTTTTTAATTCCCTCTTTTTCTTTTAATACAATATTAAGAGCATATAACTTAAAGAAATATCTATGTTCTCGATCGGGAGGGCAGGGGCCTTGATACCCCCTCTTACCTCCCGTCCCTTCTCCAAGCGCCCCTGGAGGTATCGAATTTTCCAGGAGGGTCTGGACGCGGGGAGGAATATTATAAACAACCCAATGGACCCACATCTGATCTTTGCGGACAAAAAAGGGAACATCGGGATCATCCATAATAAGGGCGCATGACTTTGCTTCAGTGGGGACATCTACAAATTCTAACGGAGGATTGATATCCTCTCCTTCACAGGTGTATTTTAAAGGGATTTTTCCCTGATGTTCAAAGGCGGGGCTTTTAAGTTTCATGGGGATTGATTGTTAAATTTTTTTTAATTTCATTGAGATCGAGATTTTCAGAGGCTATTCCACTCTCTTCCTTAGGAGGAGGGGTTTCGTAAAATTTAATCAAATGTCCTCCTCTAAAGTCGATCCAGCAATGGACGTTTTTATGGGAGAATTGGAGAGTGCGTGGCATTGCAAGGAGTCCATTAGAGTACAAAATGATGTCAGTGGTATCGCTCTGCTTTTCCACTTGAGAAAGATCGATCGTGCGGGATGTTAAGACGGTTTCATCGCTCTTGCTCCGTGCGATCATCCTTCCATTCTCTTTTGTAAAACGGATTGCCATATCAGACTGGAAAGTCATGGCCTCCAATTGCAATTCCTGCATAAGTTCATATAGATTTTCAACTTCCAAACGGAATCGGTAGGAGTGATAAAAAGGCCATAGAGAAAAGGCCGAAACGGTTGCAATGACCCCTACGAGTACAATAGTAACCATCACTTCCATTAATGAGAACGTGTGTCGAGCCACTTTACATCTCAGAAAGAACTCCTCCATAAATTTTTTTTGAGGCAGGTGGGGAATTCATGGGTGCGATTGCCTATAGTGGGCTAAGCCAGGGCTATTAACCTGAATATTTCCATTTTGATCCTGCTCAATAATATAGGGATTATTCCATCCATCTTTTAAAAAGGTGTCTATATCATGGGGGGGTATTAACTCTGAATTTACCACACAATTTTTTACAACTGCATTATCAGCAGATTTGGCTTCGACAAGAGTTTTCACAGAGATGTTTCCGCGATCTATTTCCAGTTCTAAAATTTCTTGGAGGCGTTTCATTCCTATCTCAGACTTAAGCTTTTTACCGCGGTCTAGACTGCCCTTTAAATTATAGCTGAGCACTCCTCCAATCATTCCAATCACCAGGATTACAATCATGATTTCTAAAAGCGTAATTGCACGTCTTTTTCTTTTTGAATCCATCGACACCTTCCACAAAGTAGTATAACTGAAAAAGCATTAGACATCTTTCGAAATCTAATTTAATTGATAAAAGGACCCTTTTTCTGAAGACTTTCGTTACGCAAGAGGTCTACTCTTGTAAGACGGAGCCTATGTCCGTGAGGGGGATGAGGATCGAGAGGACAACAGTTCCAATGATAAGTCCTAAGACAAGAAGTAGGATGGGTTGAAGAAGAGATGTATACCGTTGAAGGGTACGGGAAAGGTCTTCTTCGCATAAGATTGCAATATGATGAAGCATGGCTCCGTTTTGACCTGTCTTTTCTCCTATTGCAAGCATGCGAGGAACAAGAGAGGGCATGAGACGCATTTTTTCGATTTGCTCGCTTAAAGCTTCTCCTTCGGAGATATTTTTCTCTACCTGGAGAAGAGCAGACTCAAGGATTTGATTTTTTAAAACTGCGCGGGTGAGTTGAAGGGATTGGAGAAGGGGGTTTCCTCCTTCGAGAAGAAGGCTGCAAGTGCGACAAAAACGGATGGTGGCTGCTAAAAGAATCAAGGGGCCTATCAAAGGCAGTTTTAAAAGAAACCAATCCCCTACTGCTCTAAGGCGAGGTTGGGTTATTCCGACCACTACAAGGAGGGTGAGGCATGCAATGAGTGTGAAAAGGAACATCGAGTGATTCAAAAAAAAATCACTGAGCTTGAATACAAAATGGGTCAAAGGATGAAGGGCGCGCCCTTCAAAGAGATTTTTTAGCGAAGGGATAACTCCTATAAGAAGTGCGATAAATACCACGATACAAAAGGAGCCTAGAAAAAGGGGGTAAGCCGTGGCTGCGATGAGCTGTTTTTTTAGACGGCTTTTATCTTTGAGAAGGGTGGTAAGCTGCTCAAACACGTGAGAAAACATGCCTGATTCTTCACCGGCTCTTACCATCGATATATAGATGGGATCAAAGATATCTGGGTAATGGGAAAGAGCAGACGAAAAAGCTTCTCCTTTCTTAACCCGGTCGCACAAGTCCACCAAAATGGGATGGAAGGGCATTTTCCGGTATTTATCTTCCACAATGACGAGAGTTTCGTAGAGAGGGATACCCGCATGTAGCATCTGGCTTATCATCCGGGTCATATCGAGAAGTTCGTTAAATGGGATGATTTTTTTCTTTTTAGTTTTAAAGTACGGGGCTACCTCGGTGATCACCATGCTTTGCAAGCGGAGCCGATCTTTGGCAGACGTAAGGGAGTCTGCCTCAATGACACCTGCTACTTTGCGGCCCGTTGCAATGAAGGCTTGGTAACGAAAGAGGGGCATATTTAGTGATCCTCATATCCTCGGGTGACCCGTAGGACCTCTGAGGAGGTTGTACGGCCTGCTTGTACAAGGGCTACTCCTGCTTGCATGAGGGTGCTCATCCCTTCTTGGAGTGCGATTTTCCGGAGTCTTATACTGTCTGCTGACAGAAGCAGTCCTTCTTTAAGGGGCTGAGAGACAGTCATGAGTTCATAAATAGCTAGGCGTCCTTTGTAACCCACGCCGAAACAATGAGGACATCCCCTACCACGATACAGAGGATCTGAATTTGAGAGTCCAAGTTCTCGGCATTCAAGTTCCGTCGGTTGATAGGTTTCTAGACAATGCAGACAATTGGCGCGAACAAGCCGTTGAGCAAGCACTCCAATGACAGTGGAAGAAAGAAGGTACGGCTCGATTCCCATATCAACGAGGCGGGTCATAGCAGAGGGAGCATCATTGGTATGAAGGGTGCTGAGAACAAGGTGCCCTGTTAGAGAGGCTTGGATTGCAATTTCTGCTGTCTCTTTATCCCGAATTTCCCCAATCATAATCACGTCTGGATCTTGTCTTAAGATATGGCGCAGGCCCGTGCTAAAGGTTAAATGGATCTTGGGGTTGACACCGACTTGAGCGATATGGGGAAATTTATATTCAACAGGGTCTTCAATCGTCATAATGTTGACATCGGGCGAGCTTAAATCTGAAACAGCGCTGTAGAGGGTGGTGGTTTTCCCGCTTCCAGTAGGACCTGTGACAAGAATGATGCCTTCACTGAAATGGATGAGCGACTCAAAGCGATGATAAAGAGCGGAAGGCATACCGAGCTGTGAAAGACCTAAGACGATATTGCTTTTATCTAAGATTCGGAGAACCACCCGTTCTCCATCCACCACAGGAATCGTACTGACGCGAAAATCGATTTCACGTCCTCCAAGGTGAAGTTTAATTCTTCCATCTTGAGGAAGTCTTTGTTCAGCAATATCAAGCTTGGCAAGGACTTTGATACGAGAAATAAGAGCTGCTTGAAGGTCTTTAGGCGGCTCATGTCTTCGCTGGAGCACTCCATCGATCCGATACCGGACTGACAGACCTTGGTAGGAAGGTTCAAAGTGAATGTCGGAGGCCCCTTGCTGAATAGCCTCGGAGATCATCAAATTAAGAAGGCGTACAACGGGCGAGTCAGCAGTGTGTTCGAGAAGGTCATACCCTTCAAATTGGATCTCTACACCTGTTGAAGATTGTTCTTTCAAGTGCGTGATAAGGGTGGAGGCTGCATCATCTTTTTGATGAAAACACGCTTCAATGGCGGCATCGAGTGCTTCTTTGGTCGTCCCGACTTCTTTGAGCGGTTTTTGAAGCAGAGCTCTTAGTTCTTCTAGGGCTTCAAGATTGAGCGGATCTTCAACAGCAACATAGACGACTCCCTCTTCTTCCATAAGAGGCAGAAGGCGCCGGCTTTTGGTAAATGTGTAAGAAACGGGGTGAATCCCTTTTTGAATAAAAGGGTATTTGAGGAGATCACTTTCAAAAGAGATATGAAGTTCTTCACACAATTTAACGGTCATTGGAAAATAAGGTTTTTAAACTATTTTGGAAAAATTTCTTCTTCTGTTTGTCGTAGGCTTCTTGAATATGTAATAAAAATTCTGGGGTGTCGCCGGGTCGTTTTTTAAGCTCTTCGGTTCGGATCTTACTTATTTCTTCCTTAGGGTCGTAGACGATTTTGGGGGTGATGAAGAAAAACATTTCGGTATCGTTGTCGGTGAGCTGGGTCGTTCCAAAGAATTTTCCAATACCAGGCAGATCTCCGAAGAAAGGCACTTTTTCTTCATGATCGTTCCGGGATTTTCGACGGAGTCCTCCGATGACAACTGTTTCTCCATCGACCACACGGACTTCATTTTGAATATGCCTGCGGTCGACCATGGGTCTATCATCGGGATGGGGTTTAGTTGTGTCAAACGTGATATCGGTTTGAAGGGTGACACACCCTAGTTCACCGGGTTCATCGGCAATGTGAATAGTGGGAGTTAAATTAATGATGATTCCATAGTTGGCCCTGGCAAACGATTTTTCAAAAGAGGTTCCTTTATTAGTGTCGATAGGGGCAGCTCCGTTATTGATCGAGATTTCTTCTACAATCGAGATCGTGGCAGGGGTTTGGTTGACTGTCACAACAGAGGGTGCAGCATTGAGTTGGATATCGTCTTGGGTAAGTAAAAAGTTATAGGCCACATCAAAATGGGGCGTATACTTATGGGCAGGTCCATGGAAGAAAAACTGAAGAACTCCGGGCATTTGTCCTTTCTTGTAGTGGGGTCCTAAAGTGGGCATGTAGGAAACCCCGTTGTGGGATTTACCTAGTTTAAGAAGATTCATGCCGTAATTATTCTGTGAATGAAGGCGTCTTTCAAACATCAAAACTTCGATTTGAACCATTTTTTTGGGTATATCGAGTTTTTTAAGAAGGTCTTTAATTTTTCCCAGGACATCTCGCCGCACTGTCATTAGGATAGTGCCCGTTTTTGGATCAGGGATAAAATGAGGAGCAGAGGTTTGTTCAATATCAAGCTTTGCCGCAAGTCCAGGCTTTAAAGGGGCTGGTTGAACGACCAAAGGAGGCATAGGAGGATAACCATCCGGAGGCGATTTAACTCCTTGCACTTGCGAAGAGAGAGAAAAATCGGTGTCTTTGGAGATAGGTTCTTGATTGGCGGTAATCAAAGACATATACACCTTCTCAAGAACCAGGGAAAGATCTGAGGGGTCGCTGTGTCGGCAGGTATAAAGATGGATGGTCATTTCAGCCGGATCTTCCATTTGATCTTCGGTCTCTTTCACAATTTTTTCGGCTCGGTCCACACTTTCTTTGGGACCAATAAAAACAAGGCTGTTGCTACTACCGATGGGGAAGATTCCTAAGGCTTCAGGATCTGCTTTTCCAAAGGGAGCCCGGGATTTATCGAGCGCTTCCCCAAAGAAATTTTGTAAAATTTTTTCCATTTCTCGCACAGAGATCTTTGAAATAGAAATGACTTTGGTGACTTTGCCCGAATGGGATCCCCACACTTTTTCATAAAAATCGAGAAGTCTTTCAATTTCTTCTTTCATTGAAATAATGGCAATTTTACTCCCAAGCTGATGGACAAAAGTTTGTTTGTTATCGGAAAATTTTTCGAAGAATTGGAAAACGGATTTTACTTGCTCCACCGGTGGAAGTATGAGGTAACAAAGGCGACTGCCAGAGGGTGCTAAAGCCACGTGTTCTCGTTTAAAGGCAATAGTTTGGACAGCCCCTAAATCTTGCTTGAGAAGGTAAAGTTGTTTTGCAAAAGGATTCACTCTTTTTAATCCAAATCCATGATGATAAAGCATAGTTTCTAAAAGATCCGACCACGATTCACGAGGAATGGGAATATTGGAATGGAGGTGTAGCTTGAGGGAGGAAAATTCTTGCGGAATAATATAAAGATAATCAGACGAGCCGTATTCCATGATGAGTTGTGATAGAGTGACCTCTTCTTGATCCCAGAGAGCAAACGATTCTCCATCGAGCGTTCCTTCATCGACAGCAGCTTGTCTCCACGATTCTTCGAGCTCTTCTTTCTTTTGTTTGATCTCATTGACTTCCGCTAATGCGGTTTGATAAGTGGTCGGGTCGGCTTCTGTCACTGCTAGTTTTTGGGCGCGCTCATAGGCGTCGTGTAAGCTTTTTTTGAGCCTACTGAGCTCTCGATTGAGATAAACCGCATCACTTATTCGTACATTTGCTTTATCCGAAAGAGCCGCTTTTTTTTCTGAGATAGATTCGGCAAAAAGAAGAAGAGGAATAAGAGCGAAGAAAAGCGTTTTCATGGTTCCTTCAATCGATGTTTGGCAAGGTGAGGGCCATTGCCGTAGGATTTTTTATTCCCCCCTTTTGCGAGGGTATGTTTTTTTTCCGTTTGAAAGACAAGCGACACAGGTTCTGAGGAAGTTCTCATGCGATCAAAAGCACGGGCTTGCAGGGAAATTTTTCCCTTGGATGATTCCACTTTTTCAAAAATAAAAAGCTCTCCGGGGATCTGATGCTGCAAACACGCCTCTAAATCGGAGGCTGTGCGAATAGGCTTCCATCGGTCATTCATGTGAATCCACCAGTCGCCCTCCCGCACAATGACCCGTCTTTTCCCCAATTGGCAGGTGATTTCGGTGGGAGAGCGGGGACGAATAGCTGTGATTAATTCTTCAATTTTAATACGACTTTTGGAAACCGTTTGGAGTTTGACATGGACTGTTTGGCTTGAATACCCCGTTTCATCCCAAATTTGGAAGTCAGCCCCGTAAGAAGTAGCTTTTAACAGTTGAGCAATGGGTCCTATTTGAGGGGATTGGGTCTCAATCCATTCGGCTTCTGGGATCCACATTTCCCCATTCCACAAAAGACACTCTCCTGGCTTTAAGAAATAGACATCCGGGCCGATGGATATTTTGGTTTTATTTAACAGTTCTCGATATTCTTCTCCTCCCCACTCTTTTAAAAAGACATCTTTCTCCCACGTACTTGCCTTTTTGAAAAGAGCCATGTAGGGCTCTTGGTCGATAGAGCGGGTAAAGAGAGGAGAAGGAGGCAATGTGAACAGCTCGGAAGCGGTTTTATTTTTAATCTCGCCCATGAGTTGATTATTTTCTAAGCAACGGGCCATCAGGGATACACCTGTTGCTTCTTTCGAAAAGATAAACTCTCCCTTCTTTTCTTCTAGAAAAACCGTTTCTCCGATCGAGATTGTTTTTTTATCTCCCGAAGATCTGAGAGCTAAGCTGCAGACCCTGTCGTGGTCTTGATCAGGTCGTGTATTGGCTCCAATGAAAATCAAATCTTGAAGAAACGGTTGAAATTCTTGGGCTTGAGGGATGTTGAGAGATAAAGGCCCTTTTCCTAAAAGAGAGATCGAAAAAGAAGGAAATGAAGGTTCCCTTTTTTCTTCAGCGGGATACTTGAATAAGAGAAGGGTCCACAGGAGAAATGAAAGCAGAGAGGTTAAGCCCAAAAGAGCTTTGCTGCTTTGTAGAATCAAATTCTGCATTGATGGTGCATTACAATCTACTAATTTCATCGCCTATTTAGTATAGGTGATTTCTCCAATAATACCAAACGCGGAAAATAACTCCCTCTCTCCGAGGGGGTATCGATTAGACACCTCTTGCGTAACTATTCAATAACATCATTTGCAAAAAAGAAACTTTAAAGGTAAAGTGCAAAATAATGAAGGTATTAACTCCGCTTTAACGGATAGAGGGAAGCATGGACGAAAATAAAAAAGAAGGTGTTTCAGTCAAAGAAATTGAGGAATTTGCCAAAAAACATCGTTTTGAGGTGTTTTTCTGTCTGATGTTTCTTTTAGCCTGTATTTTTGGACTGGGTGGAATGTTCAGAACAGGATGGAATATTCTTTTTGCAATGGCGGGAGGTGTTTTAGGAGTCGTTCTTCCAGTTAAAATGGAGCACCTTCTTAAGAAGGTATTTCATTTTGTTTTTAAACAAGAGAAGACAATTTTAATTGTATTAGGTGTTGTTGCATTACTCATCGCTTGTATTTTCCCCTTTGTGGTTTTTTTAATTGTCGGAGTGGCCGGAGGTCACGCCATCCATCACCTCTCCTTTGAATCCTCGCACTGAGGGGGTTGATAAGACGCTCTCTCTATATTGAATAAAATCTTTCAGGGAGATTTCGTTTTTATGAAAATTCTGCCCGATAAGTTGGACCGATTCTGGATCGAGTCTTCTTAAAGAGTCCCCTATTTCTAGCCAGCCGGCTTCTTTTTTAAAATCGTTCCACGCTTCGATTTCTCCAGGGACATTTTCTAAAACTTGCTGCAAGAAAGCAATACGTAAAAGATTGTATCCATATAAAACAGCTCCATGTTGAACCAATTCGCTTCTCTTTTTCCAAAAATTGGCGTCGTGGTCAAGCGCAACCTTTAAAGCTTGGGATTGAGAGAGCGCCTCTTCAAATTTTTTCTCCCCAATCAGGAGGGAACAATTAGAAAATTGGAGGTAGTAAGGAGAAAAGCTTCCAACTCTTTTTTGGGCTGCTTTAGAAAAACTTAAAGCAAGTCCTTGTTGGCTGGTGAGAAGAAGTTTTTGAGCGATACGTCCATCGTATTTAGGATGAAGTTCTGGATGTTGTTTTAAAATTTTTTGTAACTTTATAAGCTTTTCATTCCGGTCTCCAGACCACTCATTGAATGTTTTTTCAGCTACTAAATAGTCAGCTGAAGAACCTGCTTTCCATTGGTAGAGGCCCCATCCTGTTACAGCTAGGAGTCCCATGCTTACGGCGATAATGGAATTTAAATGTTCCCAGATCCAATCGCTTGTGGTTTTATTGATAAAACCAAATTTTCCAAACGGTACTTTTTCCATTCTCAAAAACCTTTTTAAATTCATTTTATGGATTAAAGGGTTAAAAAGCACCCCAAATGAGCTTTTAACAATTTCCTAGGTGGAAATTAACCTTTGTACTAACTTTTTGCAAAAACAGCCGACTTTTTTATCTTATTCAAGTTTCTCTTGCTCTGGCTTTCTTGTTAGGAATGGGATAGCATAGAATGAAGACTATTATATGTTAAAAAAAATTATTCTATCTTGTCTGCTTTTTCTATCGCTCTATTCTCAAACGACAGTCCCTATTGTCATTTTAGGAGGGGGAATTGCGGGAATGAGTGCGGCTCTGCAGGTTTCTCAAGCAGGGCTTAATCCTCTTTTAGTGGTAGGACCTACACCTGGCGGAATTATCACTGTTTCTCCTAGTGTAGAGAATTGGCCTGGAGATTTTTCCATTCCAGGAGCTGCTTTAGCAGATAAATTGGAACAACAACTCCAAAACCGCAGGGTAAGCCTGATGAAAGGGGTTGTGACCTCTGTCGATTTTTCTCACCGCCCTTTTACTATCCACGTGACCCATCCTCTCCTTCCAGAGGAGTCTTCGACGATTCAAGCGGAGAGCTGCATCATTGCGTTGGGTGCAACCCCCCATCTTTTGCACATCCCAGGTGAAAAGCCGCTTCTCTACCATAAGATTTTTACGTGTGCCCCCTGTGATGGACATCGGTTCAAAGATCAAACCGTAGCTGTCATTGGGGGAGGAGATAGTGCGCTTGTGGAAGCCGATTATCTTTCCAACATTGCTCAAAAAGTTATCGTGCTTGTGCGCGGCAGCGCCTTTAAAACCCTCCATCCTTCCTTCAAAGAAAAGCTTCTTTCCAAGCCGAATGTTAAAGTATTCTTTCAGACGACAGTGCAAAAGTTTCAAGACGATAAAGAGGGCGTCACAATCCACCTGAAGCCAAAAAGCTCCCTTATCGTGCAAGGAATCTTTCTTGCGATTGGCTCCCGTCCCAATACGGATATCTTGAAGAACTCTGTTAAGCTAGATCCCAGAGGATACATTCTTCTTGCTAAGGGACAAGCCACTTCTACGCCAGGGGTATTTGCTGCCGGAGATGTCTCCGATCCGACCTATAGGCAAGCCATTACCGCGGCTGGAGACGCTGCCAAGGCAGCACTCGAAGCTATCCAATTTCTATCTAATCCCACTCCTCAAGCTGCCGCCTCTGCTCTATCTTGTGTCCCTCTTAAAGAGATTGGAGATTTAGAGGCTTTTCAAACCATTCTTCACTCCTCAAATCAGCCGATCATTGCCTATTTTTATTCGCCCTATTGTTCTCCTTGCCGATCTTTCTCACCTCTTTATTATAAATGGTCCCAAGAATATGGCTCCCTTGCCACCTTTGTAAAAATCAATGTCCAGAATTGTCCTGCCTGTGTCCAGACTTATAACATTCAAGAGCTTCCAACCCTCTTAATTTTAGATCCGAAAGGAAACACCATTTGTCAGGCATCCATAGAGTTAGAGATGGCAAAAATCATAAAGTTTTTAGAAGAAAGGAAAAAATAGCAGATCTCTTGCCTAAGCTAAAGGTCTAATAAGTTTTCTTTTTATATCGAGAAAAATGATCCGCTTAACATATAACTTTCTTACTTTATGAGCAGGATAAAAACACTGTCAGTATTAAATTTAATCATGATCAATCTGGCAGCGTTAGGCGGCATCCGCACCTGGGCGCCGATGGCGGAGAGTGGATTTACATCTGTTTTCTTCCTTTTATTCGGAGTTTTAACTTTTTTTATTCCTGTCTCCTTGATTACAGCAGAACTGGCGACGACATGGCCTCATTCAGGAGGTGTATATGCTTGGATAAAACACGCTTTTGGTCATCGACTGGGCTATCTGGCAATTTGGCTTCTTTGGATACAAAATATGTTATGGTTTCCCACGATGCTTTCCTTTTTAGCGAGTTCTATCACCTTTATTTTTGATCCTGATTTATCCCAAAGCCGTCCTCTTACTTTTATCTTTGCCCTTTTTCTTTTTTGGGGGGCAACATTTACAAATCTTAAAGGAATTAAGGCTTCTTCCATTTTAAGCTCTATAGGGGCTGTGTGTGGAACTTTTATTCCGAGCTTTGTGCTGATTGGATTGGGGGTGTGGTGGTTTTCAGATGCAAGGCCCATCGAAATTTCTTTTACAGGGGCCTCTTTTATTCCCAATCTCAAATCTGTTGAACAAATGGCTCTTCTTGCCGGTGTTATTATTTCCCTCTTAGGCATTGAAATGTCTGCCGTGCATGCGAATGATGTTCACAATCCCCAGAAAAACTACCCTAGAGCGATTTTATTTTCTTCTATCCTCTTGATTTTATTTTCAGTCTTGGGAGTTTTAAGCATTGCGATGGTCGTCCCCAAGGCAAAACTTCTTTTGAGTGCAGGGTGTTTACAAGCATTTGCTTTTTTCTTTAATTCTTTGGATCTTTCTTTTCTCACTTCGATCATGGCATTGGTAATTACGGTAGGAGGTTTAGGCTCGCTTGCAACGTGGATCATGGGACCTGCAAAAGGGCTTATTGCAGCTGCACGGCAAGAAGATCTTTCCCCTGCTTTACGAACTATAAATGCACAAGGGGTTCCACAAAACTTTTTGATCCTTCAGGCGGGGATCGTTTCATTGCTCTCTATTGCCTTTCTTTTTCTCCCCACTATTAATGCAGCTTATTGGATCTTTCTGGTACTGACCACCCAGCTCTATTTGGTCATGTATTTCTTGCTCTTTACCGCTGTGATCAAGCTTCGAAAGAGCGCATCTACTACTCACCGCCCTTTTAAAGTTCCCGGAGGGATGATAGGTCTTTGGTTTTTTTCCATCGTAGGGTTTTTAAGTTCTTTATTTGCTCTGGTTATCGCCTTTTTCCCTCCTGCTCAAATCGAACCGGGCAGTAAGAGGCTTTATATCCTGAGTTTGTTGATCACGATGTGCATAATGATTCTTTTACCTATGTTTATCGCCAAGGTACGAGCCAAACGGGCTGCGGCCTAATTTTTCAACAAAGAGATTAGAGCCTTTTAAAACGGGCTTTGCTTGAAAAATGGATGATTTTTTGAGTTAGACCCTTTGCTTAAGCTAAAGTTCAGTCGCTTTTATGGCTTCGAGACTCTCGTGGGATGGGATTTTGTAATCTCCCAAAAATAGAAGACATGTTTTTGAGCGTCTGGGAAAAGAGATAGTGTTGACAGACATGGAGATGAGCGGCTTCTCCCATTTGTTTTCGAAGAGCAAAATCATTGGTTAACTTGAGAATGGCTTGCGCGACCTGGTCCGGGGAGGAAGGGGGGACAACAAAACCGGTTTTAGTATCGAGGCATATTTCTGGAAGTCCTCCGACGGCAGTAGTAATAAGGGGTTTCTTTAAGAAGGCAGCTTGGAGAGAGGCTTGGGAAATCCCTTCATGTGCTGTGCTCAGAAGCGTAAAAATATCCAAAGCGGCAAGAGCGGGTTTGGGATCTTCTAAATGTCCTGTGAAAACAAAGGGAAGGTCAGGATCTACAAGAGGTTTAAAGTTTTCAAGGTAACCCCCCCCTATGACGGCCCACCGAAGGCGCGGATCGTGGCGCAAAAGTTTAGCAGCTGCAATCAGGTCTTGAATTCCTTTCCACGATCGGACTACACATACAGACCCCACTAAAATTTGATCTTCTTTGAGGTCTAGGGAATGACGAAACTTTTTAACATCTTCAGGACTTACTTCAAACGGTTCGACGCCTGTTGGAATACACTGAATTCGGTCAAGAGGGAGGCGGGCTTTTTTTTCGATCGTTGGAATGATGCAAGAAGAGGTGGTAACCACAAAATCTGTCAGAGAGTTATAGAGAAGGCGTGCGTTCAATCCCCCTCGGATTTCAGTGGAAAGATGGCGGGTCCGTACCACCGGACGTCTCATTAAGCATCCCGCAATTCCTCCCAGCCACGCATCCCATGAGCTGTGCGTGTTAATGACGTCAATCCGAGTTTTCTTAATCAGGCGGCAGAGCTGTAAAAGTGCTTTGAGGGCATGGGATTTTTTAAAATCGATTTCAAAAACGTACAGCCCTTCTTTGCGGGCATACTGGACGAGCTTTCCCCCCTTTGTGACCGCCAGGGTGACCTCGAACCCTTGTTCTTTAAGTCCTAAAGACTCTTTAAGAATGCGCATTTCTTGCCCCCCCCACCCATTCGAGCTTTCAGTGTGTAAGATATGCATCTACATGCTCCAAAAGATGGGCCACAATGCGTCGATGGCCGGACGAAAAAGGGAGTCCTTCAAGGTGTTGAACGGGGCACCATTCATAGCCTACCACCCTTTCTTTTTTTTCGGTCTTATAAAGAGTGGGAAATAGAGTCACATCATACCGGGTAAAACCATGCTTTACAAGAGGAAATACATCGAGTTTATGCAATGAAATCTGAAAAGGGAGAGATTCTTCAAGAGGGGCATATGGAAACTCATAAAGGCCCGACATAACTTTTCGACCTTTTTCTTGTTTGATAAGGATATGATCTCCTGCTAAGATGAGGGCTACGTGCCGTTTAAGTTGGATGGTAGAAGGCCTTTTTCGGGGGATAGGAAAATCGAGAACCCGTCCTTGGATGTAGGCTTTACATTCTTCCATTAAAGGACACTGTCCGCATTTGGGCTTCTTTTGGCAGACTTGTGCGCCTAGTTCAATTAAAGCTTCCATCAAAACCCAAGGCTCTTCATCACGCAGACAAGAGAGAGTCAGTTCTTCATAATGGGCTCTTTTAGAACAGTCGTGAGAGGAGGTAAAAAAACGGGAGAGCACTCGCACCACGTTCCCGTCTACTGCCGGTACTTTTTTTTGAAAGGCAAAGCTTAACACAGCGCCGACAGTATAGGGACCAAATCCGGGTAGTTCTTCAAGTTCAGAAAGAGTGGAGGGAATAATTCCTTTTTTATGCTCTACGATCCTTTGAGCAGCTTTATGCAGGTTCCGCGCGCGGCTATAATAACCGAGCCCTTCCCATGCTTTGATCACCTCTTCAGGTGAGGCAGCTGCCAAAGACTCGAGGGTAGGAAATTTTTTCATCCACCGTTCAAAATAAGGGATCACTACGGCCACTTGGGTCTGCTGGAGCATCACTTCGGAGACCCATACCCGATAAGGAGAGCGGTCTTCTCTCCAAGGAAGAGGTCTCTGTTCACTTAAAAACCAATTTTTTAATTTTTGTAGGGAGTTTTTTTCCATTTTTACCAGTATACCAAAATAGAGGTCAGATAGAAATAGATTAAAATAAAGAATTTATACCGTGGCACGATCCTTGCATCCTTCTCTGACGGAGGACAACCCATGGAATCAATTCGATGGACGGAAATACACGATAGTTTACACCTTGTGATGAAAAGGGAGCTAGATACAATGCGCCAGTTGCTCGATAATATGCATTTGGAAGAGCAATTCATCCTGCGCAATGAAAAAAAATATTGGAGTTCAATGATGGAAGAAAGAAATGAACTGAAGAGGCAACTCAGTGAAATCCGTCAAAATCGACAGTTTGTCACAGAAAAATTAGAAAATCTCACCCATCAGTCTAATGTGCCTCTTGAAGAACTTCTTCCCTCGGAAGACACGAATAGTTGGGAAGTTTTATCTATGCGAGACCAGATACTTACCCTTTTAGATAGAATGAGTTTACAAGCCAGTCGCAATGAAATGCTTTTTCAGCTGTCTAAAGCACCTGCTCTGATCCGTGAGGCACCTAAAAAGAAAATCTCTATTGCGACCCTTCCCCCAGAAGGGTATAACGAAAGAGATGATTGAATGTGCAGGTTATTTGCAGGGAAATTTAGAGCACCATCTGGACCATTTAGCTCCTTTTTGTGCTTTAGTGGGATGGCCCCTCATCGTGACTGAGGAAAAAATGTATGAGCTAGCCCGCCTTTATTACCCTGGCTTGACTCTCTACTATTGGCCTCCTCTTGAAGCTCCTTTCAAGATGACAGAGCAATTTGAGAAGGTGGTGACAACTCTTCCTAGGATTGCTTTTGATGAAATTTTTTTTATTGCGGAAGCTTCTCTGAAAAAGCGTCTAACCACCCTTTGGCTTCCGCATGGGAATTCGGATAAAGGCCACAGGCTTCCTTGGATGGAGGCGCTACGCCACGAAGAAGCTGCCTTTGTCTATGGTCCCAAAATGGTCGATTTTCTTATGGAGAAAAAGGTGCCGATTCCAAGGCTCATCCCTGTGGGCAATTTTCGGTATGTTTATTTCCAAAAATACCGCCTATTTTATGAGCAACTGCTTGATCAAATGGGGATTAAAAAATCGTTCATTTTATATGCGCCCACCTGGAAGGACGCTGAAAACTCAGGTTCTTTTGAGAGCGCCATCGATGCACTGATCGAGCAGTTAGCGGGATTGCCCCTCCTCATCAAACCTCATCCGAATCAAGCAGAAGATGTGAGGAGTATTCAAAAACAACTCTCCTACGATGTGCGGTGGCTCGATCACTTTCCCCCCATCTATCCTCTACTGGAAAGAACCACCCATCTTATTGGAGATTTTTCTTCTATTGGATATGATTTTCTCGTGTTCAATCGTCCCCTGTTTTTTTTTAATCCTCACCGCCGATCTTTAGAAGATAAAGGGCTTTTTTTGCACCGCTATGGGACTCAAATTTCTTCTTCCACCTCCCTTGCGGAGCAGCTTAAAAATCCTTATCATCCTCGTGAGAAAATCCCTTCGCTTGTGGCCTATACGTTTGGAGAGGCATCCCAGTGGCTTGAACTTATCGAAAAGGTAAAGCAGCTTGACATTTGATAGATGGTACGGTGTTCATACAGGCGGGCCTCATTATCTAGACCATCTGGGTATTTTATGCGATGGGCTCGAAATTCCTCTTTTAGTCACAGAATATTCGACGTTTCAGGTAGCAAAGGAGTTTTACCCCACTCTTCAGGTAGGGTATATCGATCTAAAAGATCTTTCCCTTCACTACCTGGCAGAGCGTGCAGATGTTATTTTTGAATCCGGACATGCATTTTCTATAGAGCTTCTTCCTTTGTGGGAACTGATGTATGGGAAAAAAATGCGTGTCGTCTATTGTCCGCATGGTAATTCCGATAAAAAAGCCCCCAAGCTCAAAAAAGATATTTCTCTTATCTATGGAGAGCATATGAGAAATCACTTAGAAAATACAGGCGAGATCGACCTTTTAGAAAAAGTTGTGGTGACGGGCAATTATCGAGCTGTTTATTACTGGGCTCATCAGAAATGGTATGAAGAGAAGCTTAAGGATCGGATGGGAAACCGATGGGACCCCCGCCGAAAAACTGTCTTTTATGCTCCTACATGGGAGAGAAAAACCTGGTTTAAGGATTGTAAAAAAGTGATCGAAGATATCGGCTCAGAATTTAATCTTCTCATCCGTCTCCACCCTTTTTTAGAAGATCAATATCCTGCTGAGAGCGAAGAGATCAAAGGTTTGAGTCCGATAGATCTTTCGACTTTTCCTTCGATTTATCCGATTTTACATCAAGCGGACTACTATTTAGGCGATTTTTCATCGGTGGGGTACGACTTTCTTACTCAGAATAAACCCCTTTTCTTTTTAGGAAGCCACGAAGGAGAAATCTATGATTGCGGGTGCGTCCTGGCTCAAGAGGAGCATTACGGGAAGGCTATTTTATCTTTTCAAGATACCCCTGACTTAAAAAACAAAAGAGAAGCACTTGCTAAAAGAGTTTTTGGAGATAGAATGGATTTTAAAGAAATTAAAAATGAGATAAAAGAAGCTCTATCTTATAATAGAGCTCCCTGGATGCCGGTTTAGTTTTTGCAACCACAATCTGTTTTAGATGCGTCAGTTTTAGCAACCTCAGTGGATGCTGGAGCAGTGGTTTCTTGAGCCACTTCTTTTTTCTCTTCTTCTGCATGTAAACCAGAAAAAACGCCAAAGAGGCACAGTGTAACGAGCATGAATTCTTTTTTCATATAATACTCCTAAAGTTTTTTTAGAGATCCTGCGAAGATTCTAGCGGACAGTCTCTATTTTGATCAATAGGATTTATCCTATATGGAGCTCCCGCTTATTTTAAGTCTCAGAAAGAGCGGGTAAAATTGTTAGAAAGGAAATTTTTTCAAAATTATTGTGAGCTGCTTGAATGTCAGCCTCGTAAGAACAGCCCCCTTCTTGGAGAGGGTAGACCTTTGAAACAGTGCCCATCTGAAGGCCGGCAGGAAAAAGGCCATCCATTCCTGTTGTGAGGACAGCATCTCCTGCTTGGATCAAAGCGATGGCTTCTGGGGAAGAGGAAGCTGCTTTTCCAGTCCGTAGATCTCGGCTAGGTCCTTCCGCATCTTCAAAGTCGTAGTTGAATCCTAAACCCCGCAGTACGGTACCACGCGAGCGCCACAGGGGGTACCGCGTTCCTTGCGTTTCTCCTTTGGCAAGGTAAAGGCCGCGTCCTTCACCTCGCACTATCCGCACAGAAAGTGTGAGAGCCTGATCGGTGATAAAACGAACTCGGCTTCGGTGCTCCCCGACATAATCGATAAGACCGAGGACGTTTGTCCCCAGAACAACAGGGCTATTTTTTTCGACGATACGTGTTTTCAAACGTCGATTAGTGGCTTCTCCGACGTTCACCCAGACAGAACTTTTCCATGCCCCCGTTTCTCGGAAAATCACCCGTGCTGTAATTGCATGAGAGTAAAGCTCAAGCTGTCTAAAGACCTCTTCTTTACGTCTTAGGGCATAAGCATCAGCCTCTGTCATTTGCATCAGAAGATCTGCTCGCTCCCCGATCACTTTTTCTAAATGGAGCTCTGCTTTCAAAAGTTCGAGCTGCGATTTAAGTTGGTAATTTTCAAGCTTGAGCATTTCAAGCTCTTTGGCCACCTGAGGGGGCGTATGGTACCCACCGGAAGGCCAGACGGTTAGAATATGGACACACAGCTCCTTAAGTAAAGAGAAATACCTCCATGAAGGAGTCACCCCTGCAACCGCTGCTGAACGGAGAGGATTGGTTGCTTTTTCGGGCAAGCTGAGAATGACAAGAAGTGAGAGGGCTAAAAAAATATAGCCATACCGTCGTATCATAAAATCTTGAGGATCGAACCAATGATATAATTAAAGTTTTGCGAGGAAAGTCCTGCCAAATTTATTCTGCCATTGTCGGCTATATAAATCCCATGCTCTTCTTGTAGTTTCAATACTTGTTCTTTGTCGAGGCCGAGGTAACAAAACATTCCTAAGCGATTTAAGAGATAAGAAAAGTCTCTTTTCTTTTGTCCCTCTTGCAAAGCTCTTACAAACTCTTTCCGAAGCGTTGTTAAGCGGTGTCGCATAGCATCCACTTCTTTCATCCACTCTTTTTTAAGCTCTGGATGGGAAAGAATATATCCGACAACAGCCCCTCCATGTCGGGGAGGATTGGAATAGCAAGTACGAGCAATGACTTTCAGCTTTGAAAGGACACGTTGCGCAGTTTCGGAAGACCGGGTTATCACAAAAAGAGTTCCTACACGCTCTGAATAAAGGCCAAAGTTTTTAGAGTAAGAAGCAGCCACCACACATTCCAATGATTGATGAGCAAATGTGCGAATGACGTGGGCGTCCTCTTCAATTCCCTTTCCAAACCCTTGATAAGCAAAGTCAAAAAAGGGAAGAAGCTCTCTTTGTCGCAAGATATCCGCTATTTTTTCCCATTCCTGCGGGGTGGGGTCGGCTCCTGTAGGATTGTGACAGCATCCATGCAGGAGAACCACAGAGCGGGAGGGTATTTTTTGGAGGGTTTCCAAAATCGATTGAAAGTTGAGCTGATGTCTTTGCATGTCATAATAGGAGAACAAATGGAGCTTAAATCCGCTCTTTTGAAAGATATGCGGATGGTTAGGCCACGTAGGATCGGGAATAGCAATCGTAGGGGTGATTCCTTCCCTTAGCAAATCTGCGCCGAGCCTTAAAGCGCCTGTTCCTCCGGGTGCGTGGATCCCAGAAATTCGCGCGTGACTGTTACTCCAAAAAGAATCTCCAAAAATTAAACGGCCACTTTCTTGAATAAAAAGAGGGTCTCCTTCAATAGGCAAATACTCCTTTGTGATCTCGTGGGATAACAAATAGTTTTCCGCAGTCTTGACGGTCTGAAGAATGGGAGTTAAAAGGTTTTCATCCCGGTAAACTCCCATGGTTAAATTGGCTTTATGAGGCCGGGGGTCCTTTCCAAAAGCAGCATTCAATTTGAAAATTGCATCAGAAGGCGCTTGCTCAACTGCATCAAAAAAAGAATAACTCATACCTTCTTTTGAATTTACTTGGGATTATATTATATTCTCAATAAAATAGATGCTCTCTATTCTTAAGGAGTTCTTAAAGGGGCGTTAGCTCAGTTGGTAGAGCGCAACAATGGCATTGTTGAGGCCAGCGGTTCGAATCCGCTACGCTCCAATACATTCTTCGGTTAATTGCAAAACGTGTGTAACTAGACCTCTTGCTTAAGCTAGAGGTCAGGCCATTTTATTGTCGGAAACCTTAGGGGGATCCGTATTATACCCCTTCTAATAGATCTAGAAAGGCTTGCAGTTGTTTAGAGCGGGTAGGATGTCGCATTTTTCGAAGTGCTTTGGCTTCAATTTGACGGACCCTTTCTCTCGTGACTTTAAATCGAAGGCCTACTTCCTCTAAGGTTTTGGGTTTTCCATCGAGGAGGCCAAAGCGTTCAATCAGGACAGTTCTTTCTCGATCTGTGAGAGTCGAAAGCACCTCGTTCATTTTATCTTTGAGGATAGAATAGCCGGTAGCTTCTGCGGGAGATTCTGTGGAGGTGTCTTCGAGAAAGTCGCCAAATTGACTTTCTCCTCCATCGCCGACTTCAGCTTGAAGAGAGATTGGATGTTGAGCAATTTTGTAAATTTCTCGGATCCTCTCGGGTGTTAAGCCCAGTTCTACAGCCAACTCTTCGGGAGTCGGCTCCCGCCCCGTTTCCATCATGAGTTTTTTTGCGCCCCGCAGCACTTTATTGATCGTTTCAATCATATGAACGGGGATCCGAATGGTGCGCGCTTGGTCTGCAATCGCTCGTGTCACAGCCTGGCGGATCCACCACGTTGCATACGTAGAAAATTTATACCCGCGACGGTATTCGAATTTCTCTACCGCCTTCATAAGGCCCATGTTGCCTTCTTGGATAAGGTCTAAGAAAGAAAGGCCGCGATTGGTGTATTTTTTTGCAATGGAGATCACAAGGCGCAGGTTGGATTCGACCATTTCTCGTTTAGCTTCTTGACTCTTATCCATCCACCGTTGCAGCATGCGGACATCTTTTTTGAACTCATCGAGGGTACGTCCAGCAGCCAGCTCTCGTTTGGACAGTTTTCTCTGCACTGCCATCAGTTTTGCGGCAGCAAACTTGTTCTTTTCTGATCGCGGGATCAATTCTTGCATCTCTTTTTCAAGAGAGAGGAATCTGTCGTATCCCCGCATGATCACTTCACAAAAATCTTCAATGATGTTGTGCCGGATGTGCATCTGGCGTAAATAAGCTTGCGTCCGGATGCGGCATTTTTCAATATCTTCAAAAATCTTTGCCTTATCATTTTTCTTAAGCTGCGGATCGCGTAACTGTAGAAGAAAATTTTCTAAAATCGCGTCTTCTTCCTTGAGAAGGCTTGCGAGTTTAGGGAGAATGGTGACAAAATGGGTTTTATCGGTGACTTCTTTTTCGGAGATGACTTTATCAAAACGCTCTTTTCCGGTGATTAAATAGTTGGCAATAGATATGGCCTCGCGGGTCGAATAACGGAATCGCATAATGATCCGCTCGATCTGAATTTGCGCTTTTTCAATTCGTTTAGAAATTTCAACTTCTTCTTCACGTGTGAGGAGGGGAACTGATCCCATTTCCTTAAGGTACATCCGCACGGGGTCATCGGAAGTTCCTTCGGGCTTTTTGGGAAGCCCTTCGAGTTCTTTTGCTTCTTTTTTACGTTCTTTTTGCCGCTCAACTTCTGTTTGATTCAGAATCTGAACATCCATGCCGCTCAAGAAAATGAGCACCTGGTCGATCTGTTCCGGTGAGTCAAAACTCATCGGCAAAATTTCATTGATCTCTTCGTAGGTGATGTATCCTTGCTCTTTGGCAAGAGAAATGAGCTCTTCAATTTTTTGCTGATGCTGCTGACTAAAAACGGTAGAAAAATTTCCTTTACTCATGTGATGATTAAGATTCTCTTTCTAAGAAGGGCTTGTTGTCAAGATGTTAAAGCAAACAAACACGATTCACTGTTCCCAAGTTGGCAAAAGTATAGCACATCAAGCAATCCAATTCCATCTGAAAAAACACATTCCTCCCTTGGAACTTGAAAAAACCTTCCAAAAGAGAAGAGCAGATGCGGTATGGGAAGAGAAAAAAATTATCTTTGAAATTCAATTATCCCCCCTTCTTCTTCAAGAAGCCTTAAGCCGTATTCAGGATTATTCCTGCCTGGGATATCAGGTGGTGTGGATCTTACACGATCGACTCTTCAATGGGGTTAAAGTTTTACCGGTAGAAAAATTTTTAAGAAAATCCTGTCCTACTTACTTTACTAATGGAGAAACTTTCTATGATCAAATGGAAGTGATCAACGGCAAAAGACGCCTTTACCGAGGAGATCCTCTTCCTATTGATTTTGCTCTCCCCTGCATTCCTTTTCTGGAAATTCCCTGGCGTGCTTGGCCCCTTCATTTTGTGGGGGATCTCCATACTTTTTGTGCAGTGCAAGGCGTAGAGCAGGTACGTCAAATCCTTAAACAACACCTCCCTCCTTCGGGTTTTCGGTGGTGGCTTCAATTTATAGGGTTTCGTCTTCTAGAAATTGTTTCGACAAATCCAAAATAAAAGGTGACACCCAGAGCTATGAAAGAATAAATTATTTTTTTAATGGGGAATGATTTCTTCAGCACAGAGATCGACGGGCGGTGAGGATCAAACCAGATGATCCGTGTTCTATTCAATTTTTTTATTGCTTGTTCGGCCGATGCACGGTTGAGATGATAGGGAGGCGGTAGAAGAGAAGATCCTTGATAACGGTGACCTTGAAACTCAAAATGGTACCATCCGCAAATGGGATAAGAGGAGGAAGATTTTTTTACTACTTTCCAACGGTCTACGATCGCTTCTGTGGAGGCTGCAAGCCTTAAATATTCGTACAAGGAGGTCAAGGCGAATGACCCCATCGTCAAAAACACGAATGCTCCCACTACTGTTAGAGGATAAAGATTGAATTTAAACCCTTGGCGACTCATAATTAGTCCTTATCAATTTAAAAGGAACTTACAATAAATATGTCAGAAGAAAAAAAAGAAGAAAAAAAGAAAAGCGGAAAAATCACTTCCGCAAAGAAACGAAATAAACAAGGGATTAAGCGGCGTGGAGCAAACCGCAGTTTTAAAGCTAAGGTGAAAACAGCCATCCGCTCTTTTGAGGAATCTATTGCAAAAAACGACAAAGCTGCAACTCACAATGAGTTGAACATGGTATATAGCTTGATCGATAAAGGGTTAAAAACGGGCCGTTTTAAACCAAATAAAGCTGCTCGGACTAAATCCCGTCTTTCAAATCGTCTCAAAGGATAGTTTTTTAGAGGATGCAACTTCCATCCACCTTTTTTTGATCCCCGATCGGCGGCAGGAAGAAAATTTGACTGTCGCCGCTAGGGTGTTTTCATCTCCAATCAGCAAAATCGATCGACGTGCACGTGTTACCGCTGTGTAAAGAAGTTCTTTTCCAAATTGCTCTGTCCCAGGAGGTGCTAGGATAAGAACATGGTCAAATTCACTTCCTTGGCTTTTGTGCACTGATAAAACATAGGCAAGCTCGTAGGAAGGAAGAGCTGAGGCAGGAAATTCTTTTGTCTTTCCATCGATCTGAAAGCGAGCCCAGACAGCTTTTTCATTGAAGGAGATCAAAAGTCCCATCTCTCCATTACATAAGCCTGTTTCTTGATCGTTACGGGTGATCATGATGGGGGTTGCCCTTTCTCCTGTTGTATGAAAAAGTCGATCGATTTTTAAATTTAACTCTTTGACCCCCCATGGTCCTTCCCGGAGGGGAGTTAAAATAGCGCTTTTTTCTAGATAAGAGAGAGAAAATTCCCTGATGATGTCAAATGTAAGTCCGTGGTGAGGTTTGGGGACTTTTCCCTCGCTAATCACTTGAGCAAGATTTAAAATCTCCTTTCTATCAGACCTATGAATAGTCTTTAAATGGGCTGTTGGAAGAAGGTCAATAAGATCGCAAAATAGACTTCCAACTTCGATAGGAGGAAGTTGATTTTCATCTCCTAAAAAAACGATCTTTTGACCCGAAGAGAGGCTTTTTAAAAGAAGTCGCATCATCTTCGCATCTAGCATAGAGGCTTCATCAATGACGATGAGGTCGGCTTGCAAAAATAAACGAGGCTGAAGAGGCTGCCAATGGGCTGACATGCCTAGGAGTGCATGGAGAGTACTGCAAAATGCATGCGGATTTTGTTCTTTGAGTCGGGCAGTTGCTTTTCCGGTTGGGGCAGCCAGAATCACTCGACTCTTTGACCCAAAGCTTTTTACAAGTTTCGAAGTTAAATAGGTTTTTCCTGTTCCAGGACCCCCTGCTATAATTGATACTTTCTCCTGTCGTACTAAGTCGACGGCCTTCTGTTGTTCATCTGATAAAGGGTTTTTAGGAGTATTATTAAGGCAACCCTCTTCCTTATCAGAACTATCATCCAGATTATTCAGGGGCGCTTTTCCAATGAGCCGTTTGAGATCCCATAGAATATCAGTTTCGTATTGATAGTTTTTTTGTAAGTAAACGTAATCATTTTCGATTTTTAAATAGGGAGATCTTCGATTTAATCCCGCACGAACTAATGAGGTCCATCGATCTTGATAAGGACCTTGAGGTGCTGGAATTGCATGTAAATCGAGGCAAATATGGCCGTCGCGTGCTGCCTGCATAGCAGCTGCTAAAAACGCTCTTTCCGCTTCGCTTTGAGGATGGTGCATATCTGCAAAATAAAGATCGATCTCTTCGAGAAAACCTACTTCCAAAAGATGTAAAATTGTTGTCTCTTTTGCCTGGCCCATTCATCCTTTTTTTCTTAGCCGAAAAGCTTATCAGATAAAAGAGTATCTCAGCTCTTCTAATATTTTATACTGTTTTGGCGGGTAATGAGTGCGTGGAAAGGTAGTGATAGAAGGCAGGTCCACGGATAAAGATGAAGTAAATACCGCCGAAAGAGAGCGAAGGAAATCGCTTGAGATACCGCTCCATCGCTTCGGTATAAATTTTCCCTTGTAAAAGATAATCGTGCGTTTGCATCGCCTGTAGAAGGGTGGTACGCTCTGTGTTTTCAATCCTATTTGTTTTCCAATCCACCAGGTAGAGAAGACCGTGGTATTCAAAACAAAGGTCAATATATCCTTTCATCCATCCTTGAGGGGTGGAGTAGAGAAATTCCATTTCAGTTAGTGCTTCTTTGAAGGAGATATCTCGAAGAGAAAAACCATCGAGGGAAAGGTTTAAGGTTTTTTGAAGAAGGTCGTACAACATATCGATATGAGAAGCGAGTTTTGTATGCTTGGTTTCTTGGATGATCAAGAATAAAAGATCTCCTTCTTGATTGAAGTATCTTTCTAAAATGCGGTGTACAATAAGGCCTGTTTGAATGCCGGGGTCCAGGCTTTGCATTTTTTCTGGAGGTGTTTCTCCTTTGGCATGAACACTCATTTTTTCCGTTAGCAATGGAACAAGAGAGGAGAAGGAATGCATAAAACGGGGAATGGAAGCAGGCCGAAGGGGTGGAGGAGGAATCAAAGAGCCGGGAGAGATCTTTTGATACGGTTTTAAATCAAAGGAGTGTTCATTTAAGAAAACTTGAGAAAAAGAAGAGAGATTAGGGTGGGCTTTAGATAGGAAGATTTCCATAGGAGAGCCTTCACCTGTCGCATAATTAGTGGTGGGAAGCTCGTGTGCAATCGGAATGTAAAGCCGCTTTTTTGCGCGGGTTAAAGCCACGTAGACTTGACGCATTTTTTCGGCATCGAGTTCTTGGAGCTCTTCTTCGGATAAATCATAGGAAGGAGAGCGTGAGGCAAGGCCTAAAGCAAAGACAGTTTCAAATTCAAGCCCTTTACTTGCATGGGTTGTCATGATTTGTATCCCATCCGGATGTGTACAGATCCGATCCTCTGTTTCGTAAGTGTTTAGGTCTTCGAGAAGTTGCTTAAGTTGAGAAGGGTGGCTTACAAACAAGATTTTTTGAGTTAATTCTAAAAGGTCTTCGTAATGAGCATGCTCTTGAAACTCATAGAATGTCATAAGAGCGGTCTGTTTCCCAAAAGAGGTTTTAAGAAATTCGGCAAAAAAGGAGGCAAAACCCTCTTCCATCCAAACTTTTTGAAGCGTTTTCATTTTTTCTTTTGTCTGGAAGACAAGTTCAGCAGATAGCTCGCATAAAGGAATGGAGGCAAAGGGTCCGAGCAAGAATTTTTTTATAGCGGAGAGATTTTGCTCGTACAGGCAGGCATCGATCACTTCGCTCACAAATTGTAGGACAGGAGATTGGTTAAGAGGAGCGGATCGATAAAGAACGGAGGGCATGTCCCATCGATCGAAAAATTGTCGAATTCTTTGGGCTTGAAAACGGTCTTTCACCAGTACGGCTACTTCCGAAGGTTTTAATTTATTTTTCTGAATTTCTTCCAAAATGAAGGGGAAAAAGAGCTTCTCTTCCATTTCGGATGTGGGCCATTTCGTCGACCTTCCTTTTTCTCCTTCTGCTCTCATGAAGCAGAGCTTTCCTTCTCCTTCATGCGCGGCAAGGGTTTGAGGAATATCTAAGTACGTCCCTTGTTTGGGGAGGTCCATCCAAGGAGTCTGACACAAGAGCCGGTTGAGCTCTCCTAGAAGCTGGGAGGAAGATCTATAGTTGCGGATTAAGGCTGCTTTTTGGTCGAGGTCGAAAACGGTTGATGCTTCTAAAAATGTGTAAATGTCGGCTTGTCGAAACGCATAGATTGATTGTTTCGGGTCACCCACCAGATAAATATGTTTTTTAGGCTCTTCTACGAAAAGGGTTTTGAAGATCTCCCATTGAAGAGGATCTGTATCTTGAAATTCATCTACGATGGCAGCCTGATATTTTTTGCGGATGGCTTCTACAAAAGGGGGGTGGAAAAGTTTCGAATGCACGAGGTGAAGAAGATCGTCAGGAGTTATTTTTTCTTGCTCAGACGAGATTTTTTTTCGGTGCTCTAACCAGGCTCCTAAAAGATTTAAGAAAATTTGACGCGTGTTTTGAGCCAGCTCCAGCCTTGGAAGAATAAGGGCTTTTAAGTGCAGGAGCTTTTCCGAGAAAACAGGTTTGGCCCGGACTTTAAGCTGGGAGGGATCTAGGTTTTTCAAAAAGAAAGAAGAAGAAGCAATCCAATCTTCCCATGTTTTTGGGGATAAATTTCTTTGTAGAAGAGATTCTTCTAGAACCCGGGCTTGGGATACGAATTCTTCCGATGTCATTCCTTTGTAAGAGGGACGTATTTTTTTAAATTCTTCCGTCACTTTAAAAAAAGGCACTTTTATTAATTCATCTTGTACTTCTTTTAAAAGCATGGCAGAAGAAGGAACTGAACGGGGTCTATCCGAGGCTTGAAGAAGCTTGTCAGTCAGATGAGAGATGTCATACTGCATAGAACCTAAAAGCCGTCTTGTTTGCCCTGCTGAAAGAACAGTTTGAGTGCGAAGAAACTCTTTCACTTCCCACTCTTGTTCCTCTCTCGTCCATTCAGATAGTTGAAGACCCACTCCTGCTTCGAGAGCAAAATGGCGCAGGAGATGGCTGCAAAAGCCATGAATTGTAAAAATCTGTGCGGTATCAAAATTTTTGAGAGCCATCCGGACTTTCCTTTTTTGTAGATCCGATAGTCCTTGTAAATACGGATAGTCAAGGGGGGCTTGAACGACTTGCTTTAGATTTTGATGGATTCGTTCTTTGAGCTCTCGCGTGGCAGCGCGCGTAAAAGTCACAATGACAATTTCATCCAAGCGCAAGTCAGTCTCCAAAAGAAGTCGGACAACAAGGTGCTCAATTGTAAAAGTTTTGCCAGTCCCTGCAGAGGCTTCTAAAAATAGGCGCGATTTAAGAGGAGTGTCTCTCGATAAAATATCAAAGCAGTTCATGCACGACCTCTTGTAAATAGGATCTCCACTCATGGGCCCATGTTTCGGAAGGAGGAAGGAGGTTTCTTTGATGGGCCCATTCGATAATAGGGTCGTTGCTTTTTTCAGGGATCTCTCCCTTGACCAAGAGACGTCGACCCCAGGATGGAAGAAGGGGTGAAGGAGATTGAAGAGCTTTATTCAGATACCCCAGGTACCGTCCTAATGCTTCCAGCGGATTCTCTATTTTCATCTCCCTTGAGGATGCTTTTTGAGTGAACCACAAAGTATTAAATTTCTCCCCCCAAACCGCTTGAGCAATGCAAAACAGCGGCCATATCTTTAAGAGATCTTCCAAAGAATCTTCTCCATGATGCAGAAGTCCGTACGACGTCTTTTCTCGAGAGGCAAGTCCTTCCACAGTTCCGATCAGTATTTGACTCTCTCCTGTAGAAAGAGGGACTACAAGAGGGGGGGAAATCCATCGATCAGGTCCAATTTGAACCCGTTCTCTGCAGTGAGGACTCAGCTCCAAACGAAAAATAGCAGAGCTGCTAATTTCTATTTTATCCAGCGCTTCTTGATAATTTGAGATTTCTTTTTCAATCGAGTAAAGAGCGGCATCTCGAAATGTCCCTACCGGTAGTTTTCCTCGACTTTCAAGGTTTTGAATGAGCTCTTCAGTTCCTATATGGAGAGAAGATAAACGGAGCTGATGCATGTCCAGGGAAGAAAGCAAAAATTCGGAGTCTTCTTTATCCTTTGAAAAATGGACTCCTATGCTTTCTTCGAAGAAAAATTGGACAGGATGACGTGCCAAATTTCTTAAGAGCCGCAGGTCGATATTTTTTTTAGAAGGTAATTGTTTTAAAGGTTTTGAAGGAGAGGCTTCAGGGACAACTTTTTCTTTTAAAAGATGGTAATGCAGCGATGACAAGCTTTGAAATGGACCTGGCTGGTAATAACTGGGATCTAAAGCAGAAAGGGGGTGGTGGAAATTTAAAAGAGCCCCGCGCTCTTGCTGGAGCTCTTCCACCAGCGAGCTTGGGTGCACAGGTTTCCCATCGTCGGCATGACATCTAGCATAGGTGATGATAAAACGTTCTTTTGCATGGGATAGGGCTTCGAGGAAAAGATACCGGTCTTCTTCAGCACGGCTAGGGAGTGGAAAAGCAGGTAAGGAAGAGGAGGGATCCAGGCGAGGAAAGGCTCCCTCTACCATTCCCATGAGAATGATCGTTTGAGCAGATCTTATAGGTCCGGGCTCCAGTGACGAAAAGCAAATGGCTTGAGGGGTGGTTCGATGCAGCACACCCGTGGGAGTGGATAATGTCGATAAGAGGAGCCTTTCAATGATGGGATAAGGAAAGGTTCCTTGTATCCTTTCGCTTCGAAGAGTAGCGAGAAGAATGTCGATAACCTCGGCCTCTTCTTCCCTAACCAGAAAAGTATCGATCAAATCTTCAATCCAACAGGCCCACTCAGGTCCTGAACGCTTCTTTTGATCTGTGGCAGGAAGCATCTGCTGTTTCATTTTTAAGAAGATTTCAATCCAAGTGTTTAACAGCGAAGCTTGTGTACAGTCCAAATGAATGGGAGGATTTTCTTGCAAAACGGTCAGGGACTCGAGGGCTCTTTTAAGAGCCATTTCCCACGATCCGTCACTGCCAGAGATGTCATACCGCAAGTGAGTTTCTTTCATCCACGTTTGTAAAAGGTGAGCTTCTTCTAGAGTGATGTTAAATCGATTTAAGAAAGGAGGTAGCATGAGAAGTCTCTCAAAGAGCCTACGAGAATACCGGTGTCTTGGAAGAGAAAGGAGGATTTCAATTCCTTGTAGAAAAAGAGAATGAGTTTTGGCTTCTAGCCCTGTCACCATATAGTCAAAAGAGCTTCCCCGTTCTTTAAATACCCATTCAATCGCTGCAGCGTAGGGTTGAATAGTAGGGGCCAGGATTAAAATATCCCGGGGGTTATCGGGAAGACGGTGGATGATTTCCCATACCACCTCTACTTCTCGAAGTAAATTAGGAGCAGAATGAAGTTGAAGAGAACTATCTGTTTTAGAACCCCCTGTCTTTTCAAAGGTGAGCCATTCGAGCTGTAGCTTGTGAAGTGCAGAATGACCCCCAGGCCGTACAAACGCTTCTTCAGTGTCTACTTCTTCAAAGAACTGAAAAAGTTGCCGTGAAAGGACGGCCCAGTTAGAGAGAAGGGGTGAATCTTCATGGAAATAATGCTGCAGCTGTTGTCGAATAGCGGGCTGTACTTTCTGCAGGATAAAAAGTTGCTCGCGCTGTGTATAAAAATCCCCCAAATACATTTCACTAGGAGAAAATAAAAACCAATAGGTTTCCATATGGGAGAAAGCTTCCCATTCATAAGGGGCAATTTTCTCGATTTGATAAAAATAATAGGTGCCTTTTAAAGGGATGATCTCATCGATCGGAAGAGTGTGTCCAAAAACAGTGCGCCACAGAGTTTGTTGCCACCCGTCTCTGCTCAGCCATTGCAGGAGCTCTTGTTTAGGTTTTCGGAGGTATTTTACGAACAAAGAGCTCAATTCTTCGGCTAAATCGAGCCTCCTGATATGCTCACCCTCTTGCAAGAAAGGAAGGAGAGTCTCTTCTATCTCCATGTGGGTTAAAGCGTGCTCGATTCGAAGGGTGAGCTCTATTTGCAGTGGAATTGCAGGAAAGATTTTTCGGATGAGTTCTTTATAAGTAAGGGTTTTAATTCCAGCCACGACTTCGGAGGTTTCGAGCCAACGTAGGTGCAAGTCAAGCTTAACCTCTTCACTTGGAACAATCAACCATCGATGCTCCAGAGGATGGAGTGTTTCTGAAAAGAGCCTTTGGTGGAGCAGTTTTGCAAGTTCTGACAGCTGATTTGAAACAAAAACTTTCATAGCACTCTTAATTTATTCCTGCTAGAGTAACGAATATGCCGTTTGTTCTAAAAAGCCTTTATAAATGGTTATCTGCTTCTCTATCTAAAATTCCTGTTTTTTCAAGGCTGGACAAACATTCTATTCATTTTCTCAATATTGCTCAATTTATGGGAGTACTTAATGACAATATTTTCAAACTTGTCATTTCCTTTCTCCTGATCGCCAGCTTAGGACAGGAGCATGCAAGTACGATCATGGCGGTGTCTGGAGCTATTTTTGTGATTCCCTTTCTTCTTTTTTCTTCGACGGCGGGTATGCTGGCGGATCGCTTTAGTAAGCAACGACTTATGATGATGATGAAAGTCGTTGAAATGAGCATTATGTTACTCGCCATGCTAGCCTTTGGTCTGAAAAGCATGTGGGCTAGCTATACTCTTCTTTTTATCTTAGCCACGCATAGTGCTATGTTTGGACCTTCCAAATATGCCATTATTTCCGAGCTGGTTTCTAAAGAAAAAGTTTCAAGTTCGAATGGACTCATCACCTCTTTCACTTATTTTGGAGTGATCGTAGGAACTTTTTTGGCTTCTTTTTTAACCCAAGTGACTTCTAGAAACTTTGTGCTGGTGGCAGCGTTTGGATTTTTAATTGCCCTGATCGGATTTATTGCCACCCTGGGCATCCGCAGAACCCCTGCTCAACATGGTAATCAAAAACCGAATTGGCTTTTTATTAGTGAGATTATCACCACTCTCAAATTTTGTAAGTCGCGTAAACATCTTCTCGTGGCCATGTGCGGTTCTGCTTATTTTCTTTTTATTGGGGCATTTGCCCAGCTTAATATCATCCCTTTTGCCATTTACTCTCTCCATTTGACAGACATTGCAGGAGGATATCTTTTTTTATGTACCGCAGTGGGGATTGCCATTGGCGCCTTTATAGGAGGACGAGTTTCGAAAAAAAGAGTGGAGCTGGGTTTGTCTTGCTTTTCGGGACTGTTGATTGCTTTTTTCTTATTTCTCCTCAAGTTTTGTTCAGAAGATTTGTTTGCAGTGATCGGCCTTCTGTTTTTTCTAGGCGTTTGTGGGGGCCTCTTTATTGTTCCTTTTGATTCGTTTGTCCAGCTCTTTAGCCCCAACGAGAAACGAGGACAGATCATTGGAGCAAACAATTTTTTAAGTTTCTTCGGGGTCCTTGTCGCCTCTTTTACTCTTTTTATCTTTAGTGACATCTTAGGTCTTTCTCCAGCAGCAGGTTTTGGAGTGATTGGCATTTTAACCCTCTTTTTGTCTCTTCTCATGATCTCCCGCCTTTCAGACCTCGCCCTTCCGTTCCTTGCAAGACGCATTTTGAAGCCTTTTGCCGATGTTCAAACTGAAAACCTCGAGCTTGTCGAAAAAAACCCCCACGCCATTCTGATTCTTCCAAAAGCTACCTGGACCAAAGCATTTCTTCTCTTAAGCGTGGCGAGCAATGTGCATCTTTTAGTGCGTCAGGCTCAGAAAAAAAGGTTTCCTTGGTTTAATTGGGCCTTTTATTCAGTGCATATTGTTCCTTCCGATCCCTCTTATACACAACTCGTGGAAATTGCCAAAACCCTCTCTAGTGATTCGATCAATCCGTGTATTATGGTAGAATCGGACCCCCTCCCTAAATCTCTTCATGCTAATTCCCATTTTTTATCTCTGTTTAAAGGCGGCTCGACGACCTTTATTTATGTCGATGTAGATTTCAAAAAAGCTGTCACGACGATTTCCTTCAGAAAAAAGTAATACCCCCCCAAGAGGTAATTGTTCACGTGGTCTAGCAGGCTTGCTGTAAAAGAACAGGAGTAGGAAGTCCTCTTTTCATAGCATCAACTGCATTTGACAGGAACTTTAAGAAGGGCCTTTTTTGACGAGCAAGCGTTGCTAAAGTGCTTTGCATTCTCTCTACAAAACGATCCCCTCTATCACTTTTGGTCCCATGACAGATTTTTCTCCAGATCACAGCATGCCTAAGATCTCTTTCTGCTTGGTTATTCGTTGGCTCTACACCTTCGTGTTCTATAAAGACAAAGAGCTTTTTGGTCTGTCGCACCAGGCTTCTTGCAAAGCGGCTTAATGAAGGAGAATGACGATTCTTTTTAGCGGCGATCAGTAGACCATAGATAAACTCATCTCGACACCGTCTTGAGCTATGCCTCAAGCTTCTTCTGCTTCTCTCTTTTTTCCGGAACTCTTTCCAAAGCTTGAACAGCTTATCGACATAGGACATCATTACGTTGCCCCACTCTCCATCTAAGCCTGTGCGCTCAGAAAATCGCTTTAGATCACGCTTGAGATGAGCCAGACAGTACTGATGCACACTTTCAAAGCGATACAGACCAAACCGGTCCGTTACGAACGCCGCTTTGCTCCATTTGGCCTCTCCAAGAAGCGTATCTCTGCAGACTGCATTCCGATTGCTTTGTATTTTGTATAGAGCCGCCTTACCAGTAGACATGA
>DAIDHO010000002.1 GCA_027459675.1 Parachlamydiales bacterium
AGTGCGTACAAACCCCCAAATCCCCACGATGGGCAGATCACTACGGATGCTCCCAATGTAATGTGGGGATTGGACGGAACAAAAGTAAAAACCGTTGATGATGGATGGGTCTGGGTTTTTACAGTAGCAGAACATTGGAATACCGAATGTTTAGGCTGGCATGACTGCAAAGTAGGAGACCGTTTTGCAGCTCTAGAGCCAGTCTCGCAAGCGATTAGAAACGTGTATGGATCATTAAGCCAAGGAATAGCCAGAGGGCTAAAACTACGAATAGACAATGGGTCGCAATACACCTCAGACTACTTCCTACAGCAAGTCAACTACTGGGGAATAGAAGACAGCTTTGGGCTTGTAAGGCAACCTGAGGAGTAGCCGAGAGATTCCATCGAACGTTGAAAGAACAAGCCATAGAGGGAAGAGAGTTCAACACAGTTGATGAGGTCCGTAGAGCAGTGAGGCAGTTTGTGGAGATCTACAACGAGAAATGGTTGGTAGCAAAGCGGGAGTATCAAAGCCCGATGGAAGCCAGACAAAACTACGAGAAGCTGAGAGGAGTAGCCTGAAGAGGAAAAAGAGAAGCGAAGGCATCGCGAGTGAGCCCTACATATCTCGCGGAGACGATGCGAGCGGGACTTTTTGCTCTATGGAAAATAATTTAAGCGCAAATTTGTGTTGCAACAATCGGTGGCGGTACATTTTTGAGGAGCGATTCCCTCTAAAAGCATCAAAAATTCCCGCCTGTCCAAGACAGGATGCTGCGCGCTTCGGCCGAAGCTCCCTTTCTCTAGACGCTTGCACCAAATCGCAAAGCCATCTCGATCCCAGAAGAGGGCTTTCATACAGTTGCGCTGTCGGTTCAGGAAAACAAAAAGAGCTCCCGAGAGCAGCTCTCCCGGAAAAAGCTGCTCTACGATGGTGCCAAGTCCTTCGAAACTCTTGTGCATGTTGACAGGGTCTTTGCATAGGAAAATGCGGGTTGGCAGGGTTAGCATGAGCCCTCCGCGAATAGGGCGAAGAGTTGTTTGCGTAAATTGAGATCGCAATCGCTGCCTATGCGGATGTAGACGCCTCGGCTCTGCAGAGAGACGGCGTCGGTTCGCTTCATGTTTAACTCGTTAAAACTGGATTTTTGCAACTGTTTTGGGAACAGCTTGTCTTTCCAATACTGGAAGGTGGATGGGCGGATTTGGTTTTGCTGGCACCACTTATCAACGGATAGACTGCTTTGGCGCTGCTGCTCAATAAGGTTTTTCCATTCGAGCTTTTTCTCTTCTGATGTGGGAATTGGCATAAATACACTCCTGGTTTTGAAAAAGAACCAGAGTGCCGGGAATCGTCAGGCGAAAAAAGATGGTTTTATTTCCCGCTTACACAAGCAATGAGCAAATAGCGTCCTAAGAACTTGTAATCTTCCAAAACTTTTCCCCTTTGTAGAAGAGAAAAAATCGCGGTGAAAGCAGGTCTTATTAACTTAGGGTCTACCTTGTCAAGGCGTTGCCGCATATTGGTATCATCTGGAGCGTTTTTGACATGTTAGAGACTGTGGAGGTTATGCTTAATCACGTCTGTATCCCGATTTTCATCAAACTGGAGCAAAAAAGGAAATTTAAGTCCAAAAACGGCTAGAGCAGACATAAGACAAAGAGATGCCTGTTTTTAAGCCTCTTGAATCTCTCGTTGGTTCGGGGATTTCGTTAAAAATCGAGCGTGTTTTTGCCAACATGCCTTTAGCAGAAAGTCGTGCCTTTTCAACAGAATGAACTCCCCTACGCCTTCTCCTCCGATTCGTGCGAAAAAATTCTTAAGAATTGAGTCTACTCCTCTGCGAAAAATTTTTTAAAGGGAATTGCTGCTGATTTTTTCAGCACATTCGTTAAATAGCTTCGTCACTTTATCCTTGATTGCTACAGGAAGACAGGAGTCATTCAATTCATTATATACTTCTTTTAAGAGATTTAAATTATTGCACCTCTTTTCAAGTTTGATATTCATAGATTGTGAATTATGACAATTTGAAAATTTAGTAACCATAAAATTATAAATGGCTAATAAAGACCAAGCCCTCTCATTTTTTGAGAATATCTCGATTTTAATGTCATCTTTAGTTAAAGAGGAGTTTTCGTCTAACGAGTCCCACCCTTTTAACTTTTCATGTATTTCTAATAAAGCATCAAGCCAATTCTTTTGGATTGGGTCAGAGTTAAGGGCAGCTTCCCATTTTAAGATGAGTTGATCAAGAAGTTCCTGTTTGGGAAACAATAGAATGCGATTGGGGTATAGGGGGTCAAAGATAGATCGGAAGGTATTTTTATTGTTTAGGACCTGATTATTAAAATTTGAATCTTCAAACAAATGGCATAGGCAGTCTGCGAGTCTTTCGTTAAGTAATTCTTCCAATTTTTTGGCATCTTTTGAGGGGATTTTTATTGAATTCTTAAGTTGGATTTTGATGTTATCAACTGAGTTCTTTAGCTGAGTTAAATCATTAAAGGAGGTATTGTGTTGGAGTTGGTTGATTTGAGAGGTTAAGCTTTCCGCAGTAAAAGTGGGAGCTAAAAAATCCCTAAAACTTTTGTATGTCCTTTGAAGGCCCTCATTAAGTCCCTGATTAGGCCACACACGTTTATTAGAAGGATAAAGAAAAATAATCCATCCTAACCATGATTTAAACCTTTTTGCTTCTGGGGGAATAAGAAGTTGATCGGCCTGAGACAGGAGAAATTTTTGAATCAAGAGGCTAAATTGTGGAATCATTCCTAAACACAGGAGAGTAAAACGGAGATTCGATAGGGTATCAAGGGCTCCAGAGATTTTATCCGCTCCTTGTTTTATAACTTCCAAAACTTTAATATTTCTTTTAAATACCTGATCTTCTAAGCGGGCGAGGCATATTTGCAACAATTTGAGCAGTACAGGCGCGAGGATAATCAAGTGGGAGGATGGTAAGAAGCGAGCATGAGGGCTGGAAAAGATTTTTTTTAAAATCGGGAGGGCAACTTTAGAAACTGTTTCTGAATGAGATAAAATATTTTCTAGCGCTCTATAGAGTGAGAGGTTATAAGTGAAGTAGAAGGCAACGGCCGTAATGACTTTATATAACAGATCATTTCCTTGGAAGGATGAAAAAAATTGAAGGTTTTTTTGCTCATTTTCAGGAGATGAAACACTATTTAAAGAGAAGAGGGTTTTCTCCAGTATGTAATCGGAAAAAAAGAAACAGCAAATCCCTTTCTCACCTTTTATGGGAATGGTACTAGCTATTATTTCTTTTATTGGATTATAAAAATTTAAAACTCTAACCATACAATAGCGTTGTGTGAGACCTTACCTTCAAAAGCTAATATTTTAGCAGTAGCATTCTTTTTTAGTCTACTTTAAAATTTTGTTTTTTTGAGGGGGTTTTTCAACTCCATCTTCCATGACTTTCTAAATGGCTTTCTTGACCTTTTTAGCGCATGCTTCGAGGTATTCCGTCAGCTTTGAAGGCTCTGGAGGTTCTTTTTCTTTCATAAGAAGTTTTAGAAGTTATTGATAATAAAAGGGTTCCTCCCATTAAAAAAATACCTGACCCAAGCAAAGCGTAGGTTTTGAAGGTAAAACTATTATTTTTTTTTATACAACCAATATGTAAAGAGCCGTCAACGCCATGCCTACAATCCCAGAGAGAATTTGTCTGATATAAAGGTGTTTTTTTTCTCCTTTGGGAGGGTCTCACTAGTGATTCTAGGTTTAGCTCCCCCTGACTTTGTAGATTCAATAATAGATCCTGAATGCCCTAAGTTACTTGTTTATCTGGGCCCTTAAGTTAGAGCCCCCCTTTTCCTTCAGCGCTCTTAGGTCCAGTTGTTTGTGTTTGTCTGTTTGAGAAGAAGAGGTTGTCTATTACATCACGAGTCTTGATTTTGATGTGGAGCAATTTGGGAAATCTACCCGAGATCATTGGGGAGTGGAAAATAGCCTACACTGGGCACTAGATGTGGTTTTTCGCGAAGATGGGTACGGGTATCAAGACCGTATGGGGGGCAGTAAACTTGTCTTTGATCAGGAAGATTGCCTTAGGAGTTTTGACGCGAGACACGCCCGTGAAAAAGGGAAAAGCAACAAAGCAGATGAAAGCAGTCGGCTCTCCGGCTTATTAGGGATCATCTTTTAAAAAATTGCTTTTAATGCTTGGTCACCTGAAGATATGCAGAAAATATGTTTTTATTTTCTCCATCTGGTATATTTTCCATACATCTATTGTTAAGGACCCTTATCATATGGAACAAGAACTTGTTAAACAGCTCGTTAAAATTGCTAATACCATTCGTGAACTTTCAATGGAGGCCGTTCAAAAAGCGAATTCAGGTCATCCAGGACTGCCAATGGGGTGTGCTGAGTTCGGAGCCTATCTTTACGGATGTGTTTTAAAGCACAATCCAAAGAATCCAAAGTGGCTGAATAGGGATCGATTTGTTTTGTCAGCAGGTCATGGTTCCATGCTTTTATATTCTCTTTTGCACCTGTCAGGTTTTGCCCTATCCTTAGATGAAATTAAACAATTTAGGCAGCTCCATTCCCTCACTCCAGGGCATCCCGAGTACCATATTACACCGGGTGTGGAAGCAACCACGGGGCCTCTAGGGCAAGGGGTTGGGAATGCAGTGGGACAGGCGTTAGGGCTTAAAATTTTAGGTGCTAAGTTTAATTCCCATGACACAACCCTTTTCGATAGTAAAGTTTATTGTCTTGCTGGGGATGGTTGTATGATGGAAGGGGTTTCTGCGGAAGCTTCTTCGCTTGCAGGTCATTTGAGACTTGATAACTTAGTACTCATTTACGATGCCAATAAAATTTGCCTCGACGGACCCACGGGGGAATGTTTTACTGAAAACACTCAAACGCGTTACAAAGCCTACGGCTGGGAAGTCTATGATCTCGATGGATACAACTTTGAAGAAATGGAGAGGGTATTTAGAGAAATCCGGGAGGGGCAAACCCGTCCCACTCTTATCATCCTCCATACGGTTATCGGAAAAGGATCTCCGAATAAAGCAGGGACGCATAAAGTCCATGGATCTCCACTGGGTCCTGAGGAAGTAGAAGCGACTAAAAAAGCGCTCGGCCTTCCAGAAGAAGACTTTTTTATTCCTTCTCTCGTCACGGAGTTTTTTGAGGAGCATCTCAAAAAAAGTGAGGCTCTTGAACACGAATGGAATGAGCGGCTTGCAAAATGGAAGTTAAGCCATCCTGAACTTGCGCTTGAATTTGAGAAGATGAAAAAAAATGAGCTTCCCTCCGATCTAGAAGAAAAGCTAGCCCGCCTTGATATGAAAGCTCCTTTAGCAGGCCGTAGTGCCTCGCAGATAGTCTTGGATATGCTAGGGGTGGAGCTCCCCCAATTAATAGGAGGATCGGCCGATCTTTCCTGTTCAGATCTTACGATGATGAAGAAGTTCTCAGTGATTACGGAAGGCAATTTTAAAGGACGTAACATCAAATATGGGGTGCGGGAATTTGCAATGGCAGCTGCAGCAACAGGGCTCTATGAAACCCAGATGCTTCTCCCTTATGTAGGAACTTTTCTCACTTTTTCTGACTACATGAGAAATGCCATCCGTTTAGCAGCTCTATCAAAAATTCAGGTTATTTACCAATTTACGCATGACTCCATTTTTTTAGGAGAAGATGGTCCCACGCACCAACCCATTGAGCACTATGCAGCCCTTAGAGCAATTCCCTTCCTTCAAGTCATCCGCCCTGCAGATAATTGGGAGGTTAAGATGGCTTGGATTGCAGCTCTCAAGTACCAAGGGCCCACTGCTATTTTACTTTCGCGTCAAGCGCTTCCAGATCTTGAAGTGACCCGTAAGCCTTATTCCGAAGGAATGGGGCGTGGAGCGTATATCCTCAAACGGGAGAAAAAAACACCCGACTACACGCTTTTTGCCACAGGCTCGGAGGTTTCTTTAGCACTCGATGTGGCCATCGCTCTTGAACACCAGGGCCAATCGGTGCGTGTGGTTTCTATGCCCTGCTGGGAAATTTTCGAGGCCCAAGATGTGGCATATAGACATTCCATTGTGGGAGGAAATTTAGGAAAACGGGTTAGTATTGAGGCAGGTGTAAGCCTGGGTTGGCATCAATGGATTGGCATGGATGGCATTGCGATCAGTATGGAAACCTTCGGTGAGTCGGCTCCTCAAAGCGATTTAGCAGCTGAATTTGGGTTCACGGTCGATGCGATTCTAAATAAACTGCATAAGTAAAGATTATGTTGATCAACATTTTTTTTCCATTAAATCCAATAAAATACATTTTTTGCCGGATGCAAACATGATGAAAAAGAGGTGGTGGAGGCTTTGACCTAACATGAATGATTTATTTTTAAGAGCTTTAAGGTGTGAAAAAGTCGAAAGGCCCCCAATCTGGATTATGCGCCAGGCAGGAAGGTATTTACCTCAGTATCGAGCTCTGAGAGAAAAACATTCTTTTAAAACGCTTGTCCATACACCCGAACTTGCAGCTCAGGTCACACATCTTCCCATCGATCTTTTAGGATTTGATGCGGCGATTTTATTTTCAGATATCTTAGTAGTGGGAGAGGTTTTTGGTTTTGAGATCGAATTTGTTGAAGTTTCTAAGGGAGCTCAAGGGGTAAGTCGTGGGATGAAATTACGACCTCCTCTCAAAGAGGTGCGGTATCCTGTTGAGTCTACATTGCAGTATGTTCCACAAGCCATTCATTTACTGAAAAAGAGTTTGCCGGTACCCCTCATTGGCTTTTGTGGAGGACCTTACACAGTATGTCGTTATATGCATCGTATCATTCCAGAGTGGCTAGATGAAGTCACAGAGACCTCTATTGCCTACCTTAAACTTCAAATTGCGGCAGGGGTCGATGCGGTGCAAATTTTTGATTCGTGGGCAGGGCTTTTGCCTGCGGAACAATTTCATACACTAGCGCTACCTTATCTGACGCGACTTGTGAGGGCCATCAAACCGCTGGGCGTACCACTTATTCTCTTCTGTCGAGGCTCAAACCGTTTTATTCCCGAGCTAGCGGCTCTTGAGCCCGCTGGAATAGGATTTGATTGGGAAATGGATCTTGCAGAGATTCGAAAGAAAGTTCCCGCACATATTGCCATCCAAGGCAATTTAAAGCCCGATCTCTTAAAAGGCCCTCTTGAAGAGCTTGAGCCTGCCGTCCATCATGTGTTGGAGTCGATGCGTGATCGTCCGGGCTTTGTGTTTAACTTAGGCCACGGCATCGAGCCTACTGCTTCAGTCGAAAACGTCCGCTGGCTTGTGCAGTATGTCCAAAAAGCAAAAACCCACTGAATATTTTATTCGGTGGGTTTGGTTTTCTATTCGTCTGGAATCGAATTATTTAATTTACTCTTCTGCTTTAGTCAGTTCTGTCGCTTCTTGACGCTTGAATGTAACTTGATAACTCGTTTCTTCCCTCTCTATCCCTCCTTGGGGGGGGGTCTGATCTTTACTTTCAATCTTTGTCGATTCCCAGGCTACGTAAGCGAAAGTTTTCTCAACTTCTTTTCCATATATTAATCGATGGAATTCATTCTTTACTAGACGCATGTTTTTGTCCAGATTCTGCTTACTTTCCAGCTTACTAAGGATCGATTTTATAGTTTCAAATTTTCTTGATAGAAAATCATTAACAACTTTTTCCTCTTCTTTGAATACCCCATCACGCATATTACCTAAAATAAATAAACTAAAGTACTCTTGAGAAGATCTTTTTACATTTTTCTCCCAAGGGTTTTCTGAACTGTTTTTATCTATCTCCATCACTTCGTTCTGCCCCACCGTTGGGTATTGTTGCTGGAGTTTTAGAATAATGAAATCAGAAACCTTTTCCCAACAGAACCGTATCTTTTGAGCCACCTCCAACAGCTCATCTTCACTTAATGTTATTTCATTTGCGTTGGAATTAGCTTGATCTAAAGGTTTAGAAGAGTTAAGAGGTAATGTTAATAAAAGGCTTCCAACTGAAGAAATGCCTGTCCCAAGCAAAGCGATGGGTGTGAAGGTAAAAGCATTATTTTTTTTATACACCCAATATGAAAGAGCCGTCAACGCCAGCCCTACAACAATCCTAGAAAGAGTTTGTAGGGAAGTTGTTTTTACCATGCTTAAGAAAGACATTTTTAGTGGACCTAATTCTTTGTCTAGTTTATCTATTATTTTATCTAAAGGAATATCTTTTGAAGTTAGTATTTGTAATGATGATGACATTTTTAACCTCCATGGTTTATGATGAAAAAAATTATAGAAAAAGTGGGTATTTAAATTCAACAAGAATTTAACACGAGCATTCCCCTTGCACTGCGTGGAGGGGAATGAAAAAATTATTCATAACTCTGGGCCTTTAACTTAGAGCCCTCCTTTTCCTTCAGCGCTCTTATAGTAGTTTAAATTTAAAATTTAACCTAATATAAAGAGATGGGGTTAAATTTTTTTTGATGAATCAATTTTCTTATAGAAAATGATTTATCGAGAAACAGTCAAAAAATAATTTAAATTACCACTTGACAAGAGGGGGCATAGAGCAGAGGATGGCGTCGGGGCTGCCACCCGAGAGAAAACCAAATCGGGTACCCCGGTCATAGAGAAGATTGAATTCGACGTAGTGGGCTCTTAGGTCAAGTTGCTTCTGTTTGTCTGTTGGAGAATAAGGAGTATGGATCCGCCGGTGGTAAATAGGCATGATGGCAGGAAGGAAGGAATGTGCCACGGCTTTCCAAACGTTGAGATCATGATAATGATCAAAGAAAATTCCACCGACGCCCCTTTCTTTGTTTCGATGAGGGATATAGAAATAGGTTTTCGCAGCCTGAGAGAATTGGTTATAGAGATGAGGTCCAAGGGCTTGTTGGGCGCTGTTATGGAAGTGTTGGGTATCTTCTTCATAGGGAAATCCCATGGGAGTGAGATCGTACCCTCCGCCCAACCACCATTCTTTTTCTGTTTTAATCAAACGTAGATTCATGTGAACGGTAGGGGCGTGGGGATTATGCATGTGAGTGATGAGGCTCACACCTGTAGCAAAGAAAGGTCCTGAACTGTCGTTCATGGGAAATTGAGAACCGGAGACCCCCGACCAGTTGACGGCTGCTTTTTCAAAGACATCTCCCCGTATCACACTCATTTCTCCTCCTCCGCCTGTGGGGTGGTTCCATTGGGTGCACTTAAAAGTCGCGCAGGGCTCGAGGCTTTGAAATGCGTCGATGACTTCCGCGCGGAAGTTTTTTAGGAATTGAACTATTTCTGAAGGATCATCCATATTTAAAATATGCCAAAAAAGACAATTATTATCTTGGGTGGTGGAATCTCAGGTCTTACGCTGGCCTATGATTTAGCAAAGCATCAGAATCAATTCCATATTAGGCTGTTGGAAAAAACCGATCGTTTGGGAGGATGGATTGACACGGATACCTCTACGGGTTTTTTATTTGAAAAAGGTCCTCGGATTTTCAGAGGGTCGCGTTCGGCCCATTTTCTAGCTTTGATTAAGGAACTCGATTTAGAAGCCGAACTGATTGAATCAAAAAAAGAAGGACACGCTCGGTATTTATGGAGGGAAGGAAAGTTAAGGAAGATTCCCTCTTTATCGTGGAGTCTACTAGCGGGTTTTTTTAAAGAGTGGAGAACACCACCTCTTAAACATGTGGATGAGTCGGTATGGGAGTTTGCTTGCCGTCGTTTTAATCGGGTGACTGCAGAATGTATATTTGATCCCATGGTAACGGGTATTTTTGGGGGGGATATGCATGAAATCTCGGCCCGCTCGTGTTTTCCTCTCTATAAAAAATGGGAAGAAGAGCACGGAGGTGTGCTGAAAGGTTTTTTGAAAAGAGAGCGGTTTAAAGGACCGTTTATGTTTGGATTGCAACGAGGGATGAAGAGTGTGATCCAAAGATTACAAGAAAGAACAAACATCCCTTTGCATTTCGAAGAAGAAGTCGTATCGATCTCTTCCCATCAAGATAAATTTGAAGTTAAAACATCCAAAGAGACTTATGAGGCGGATTATCTTTTCAGTGGCCTTCCAGCGCATGTAATTGGAAAGTTATTAGTGCCGCAGCTGATACAGATTCCGATGAGGGGAGCGACAATTATTAATTTAGGATACCGGCAAAAAGTGTTGAAGAAAAAAGGGTTCGGATATTTGGTCTCCTCCAAAGAAAATGAAGAGATCATGGGGGTGATTTTTAATTCGAATGTCTTCCCTCAAAATAATCGTACGTCAGACGAGACCCGTATTACGGTGAAGCTCAAGGACGGAGGCCTTTCAGAGGGGGAGGCACGTGCGCTGGCCTTGAAAGGACTTGCTAAGCATCTGGGAATTACAGCGCAGCCTGCTGTTTCGCTTGTCATTCGAGCGCCTCAAGTTTTTCCACAATACATAGTGGGGCATCACGCGCGCATACAGAAGCTGGAAGAAGAGCTCTTAAAGCAGCACCCGCGTCTGAGATTGCTCGGTAACTATCTCTATGGTGCAGGTGTTAATGACTGCATTGCAAGAGCAAGGTCTGTCGCGGCCAGTTTTTTAAGCGCGGCTGCCAGTTGATCAAGGTCGTCAGGAGTATGGAGTGCAGTGGGGGAGAAACAGATGGTTTTGTTTTGACTGGGCGCAAGATAAATTTGTTGTTGGATGAAAAATTGTCTCAAGGTTTCGGCTTCGTTAGTCTGTAAAACTACCCGGGATGAACGGAGTTTTCTAATGGAAAAATCATCCAATTGGTTGACAAGCCAAGCTTGGTGGTTATGGACTAGTTTTCGTTCGGCTTCCATTTCAGGAATAAAAACAAGAGCGGAGTCGAGAGCTCCGAGGACAGGAAAACTTAAAGCTCCTGAAGTAAGAGCTGCCACCTTTGTTTTTCTCCCCGCAATGAAAGCTCCTGATCCACATAGGAGAGAGCCGCACACCATATCTATATGTTCTACATCAGACAGATCTGAGCCAAAGCCGTTCTTTCCCTCTATGCCTATTAAAAAGGTGTCGTCGGCAATTGTAAGTCCCTTCGTTTTTTTGAGAGTTGTAAGGTCATCGGTTTCAGTTGAAATGACTGTCGCGTCTAATTTATTGAGTTGTAGCTGTAGTTCTCTTTGAGATGAAAATAAGAGTGCAGCTTCTTGGCCTAAATAATGTGCGAGCTTTGCTTCAATTTCTCTGTGAGGAGAAGAACTGAGAGATAGGGGAGAAGTTCCAACGCCATATTTTAAGGCGTATTTAATCGCTCCCTTTTTTACTTCCGGATGTTGGGTCAGTCCCAAAAAATCATAGGACGAAAAATCTAGAAGTTTTTTTCCTTTATATATGACATAGGGACCATCTGTTGGGGTAATCGACTCCACACAAACCTCGCTTTTGAACGAACATTTTTAGGGGAATGGAGAAAATTTGTAAATGGATTAATGTTTAAATCAATTTAAGATTAGCGAGAGGTGCAAAGAAGAGGATGCGTCTCATTTTTTAGGCGGTCGCCGAAGACATAGCCCATTTTTTTTAATGCATGCGTATGAGGATCTTGTTTCTGTAAAATATAGACGGATTCGGGATTAGCATAGGCAATTAGTAAATAACTTTGATGGGGAAACTGAAAAAAAAGTTCCCAGGGGATGATTTTATCAGGAGAAAGGTAAATCCCATTTTCAGGGAGGGCAGGAATGAACTCCGAGGAAGTGGCGGTCTTCAAAAGCCTGAAAAGGAGGGCACCTGCCAGGGGATAAATGGAGGTGATCTCATTCAAGGTTGAGGGAAGTTTTTGAGGGAAGCTGGGTTTAACACCTGTTCGAAGGATTTGATCAAAGGCAATGTGAAGACTTGTTTTTTTGAATAGCTCTGCTCCCACTTCTGCAAAAGAGCGAGAAAGAATTTTTTTCCGAAGAGGCTCACTTTCTCTCCAAACGTCGTGACCGACGCGGTAGAGGTCTTCAGCGGACTTATAGCTGAGTTGATCCGAGAGCCGTTTTTCTAAAACCTCATCGATTTCCGTGGCGAGAAGAGCAACCTCTTCTGGCTTGAGGAGGGATTCGAGTTCAATATACCCTTGTTTTTGAAAAAAGGCTCGGTGCGATCCAGCTATTTTTAAGCGCATACTCTCTATCAATATGATTTTATTTTCCGAGTCTGTTATAAATATAGCTCATGAAGGATTTAATAGCTTATCTTTCCGTTGTGGAATCACGGTTGGGTTACTTATTTAAAAATAAAAAATTATTGAGACAAGCTTTTATTCACCGTTCCTATTTTAATGAGCATAGAGATGAGGTCCATGAGCACAATGAGCGGCTCGAATTTTTAGGCGATTCGATTCTCGGACTTTTGATTTCCGATTACCTTTACCATTATCTTCCAAGTCAGGCAGAGGGAGAACTATCGCGTCTGAGGGCTCATCTTGTCGAAGCCGGTAGCTGCGCTAAATTTTTACAAAAATTGGATCTTTCCGAATATGTTCAGCTCGGACGTGGAGAGCGTATGAATGAGGGTCGCGGCAGGGAAACGATCTTAGCGGACTTATTCGAAGCTCTCATTGGGGCGATTTATCTGGATGGGGGGATGGAAGGGGCTAAACAATTTTTTTGGAGTCATTTTCAAGATGAAATCCAAAAAATTTTAGAACATCCAGCACGCAATTGGAAAGCAGAGCTTCAAGATTATTCTCAAAAAAAATACCAAAGGCCTCCGGTTTATAAAGTCCTGAGGGAGGAAGGGCCTGATCATAGTAAGATATTTGTGATAGGCGCTTATCTGGATGACCAAGAGATGGGACAAGGGACAGGCTCTTCCAAAAAAGAGGCAGAGCAAGCGTCTGCTCAAAATGCGATTGAAAAGCTTAAAAATCAAAGGATGCCTCCATGACATCTTCGACCAAATCTAAGTCGAAAATTGTGTGGATTTGTCAAGAGTGTGGGAATCGTCAAACCAAATGGACGGGAAGCTGTTCTGCATGTAATCAGTGGAACACTTTTGTTCAAGAGGTGGAAATGCCTAGGCGTCATACGACCGTTCGGCAGCCTCTTGTTTCGCACCCTATACGTCTTGATCAAGTCCAGACCCAGGATACGCCTCGCTATTGGACGAAGCTCTCTCAATGTGACCGGCTTCTGGGAGGGGGGGTTGTAGTCGGCTCGCTCTCTCTTGTAGCAGGAGATCCAGGGATTGGAAAATCGACGTTAATGCTGCATCTGGCTCACAATTTAGCTATCCAAGGTTTAAGAGTTTTATATGTCTGTGGAGAAGAGTCTGTTGAACAGACAGCCATCCGGGCGCGTCGTCTAAAAATGATCTCGGATCAGATCTACTTTTATAATGAGACCCATTTTGAGCAAATTCAATCGCATGTGGAAAAGTTGCAACCCCAGGTCCTCATCATCGATTCCATTCAAATCCTTTATAAGGGAGAAATTCCTTCGGCACCGGGCTCTGTGACGCAGGTGCGTGAGCTTGCTAGCGCATTCATGCATCTAGCCAAGCAGTTGGGAATTGCGACTTTTTTAATTGGACATGTGACAAAGTCAGGAGAGATCGCAGGCCCCCGAGTGTTAGAACATATTGTCGATGTGGTTCTGGAGTTTGAAGGGGATAGGCATCATGGATATCGGATTTTAAGAGCAGTGAAAAATCGATTTGGACCGACAGACGACATTGTACTTTTTCAAATGCATGTAGAAGGTCTCAAAGAAGTCGAAAATCCTTCTCAAGTCTTTTTAGAAGAGCGTATGAGAGAATCTCCGGGCTCTGTGATTGTTCCTACGTTGGAAGGGACTAGACCGCTTCTCATCGAGGTGCAAGCACTCGTTGCTTCTTCTGCTTTTGCAACTTCTTCTCGCAAGTCAACGGGGCTGGATCCCAATCGTTTATCGCTTCTTTTAGCTGTTTTAGAAAAGCGGATGGGATATACGCTCCATCGTAGTGATGTATTTGTAGCAGTTACGGGGGGCCTTAAAATTGTTGAACCAGGGATTGATCTCGCTGTCCTGTTGGCTATTTCTTCTTCATTTTGTAATCGAGCTGTGGATGCAGAAGCAGTTGTGATGGGAGAAGTAGGTCTAGGAGGTGAAGTGCGGAGTATTGCACGTGTCGAACAGAGACTAAAAGAAGCGCTACAAATGGGATTTCAAAGGTGTGTTTTGCCAAAAAGAAATTTAAAGGGTCTTTCGTTTCAAGGGATGGAGCTTATTGGAGTAGACAGAGTGGAGGAAGCGATTGACAAACTCCTTCATTGATATTTCTGTCGGAGCGCGCAATACCCGCCTTTCTAAAGCTCAAGTAGAGGAAGTTCATAGAGAGATCGTGCAGTTTTTTCCACAGATTCGCTTTCATCCCATTTGGATTACAACAAAGGGAGATCAAGACAAAATAACTTCTCTCAAAAGGATGGAAAAAACCAATTTTTTCACGGATGAAGTGGATCGTAGACAAGTCGAAGGCGAATTTCTTATTTCTATTCATTCAGCCAAAGATTTACCCGATCCTCTCCATCCCGATTTAGAGGTGGTGGCTTTGACGAAAGGCGTCGATTCTTCCGATTCCTTAGTAGTAAGGGAATTCCCTATTGCGTTGGGGGCACGTATTGGAATATCTTCTAAACGTCGAGAGGCTTTTTTAAAGAATTGGAGACCCGATTTAATTTGTGTCGATATCCGAGGAAATATTGAGGAGCGGTTACAACTTCTCGATGATCGGATTCTCGATGGGGTTGTGATGGCAGAAGCGGCTCTCATTCGGTTAAAGCTCACAGAACGTCCTCGGATTCATCTCGATTTTGCGGGGGCTACATTGCAAGGGCGTCTTGCTATCCTTGCAAGAAAAAATGACAAGGAAATGAAGCGTATCTTCCAGGAGATTCATTATGATGCTAACGGTATTCTTGAGAACTCTTGCTTAAGCAAGAGATCTCATGTGCTTCAATGGGACCAAAGTGAACAACCATTCAAATGTAATTCTTAAGGCACATCCTAAGATTTTATACTTAGGAACAGATCCTTCTCGTTATCCAAAGCAAGTCTTTCACCTTCCTTTGATCCACATAAGGCCCCTGTCTCTTCCTGCTTCTATACGGGATGACTTTGATCAATTGACGCATGTGCTTCTTACAAGCCCGAATGCCGCCCGCCTTTTGATGGCGCAAGTGGAGCTGGGAAGAAAGAAAGTCTTAGCGATTGGAAAGGGGACTGCAAGGATTTTACAGGAAAAGGGGATGGAGTGTGATGCCATTGCCCCGACCCCCACCCAAGAGGGCATCATCGAGTTGTTAGAGGGACTTTCTATTGAAGGCAAGTACCTACTTTATCCTCGTTCCTCTATTGCACGCCCTTTGCTGGCAAATTATTTGAAAGAGAGGGGATGGAAGCATCAAACGGCCGATTTATATGAAACCATTTATTTAAAACCCAATCCACTTCCCTTGCTTCAGGAATTTGAAGAGATTGTTTTTACAAGTCCGTCGACAGTGCGAGCTTTTTTCGCGCTTTATAAAGACATTCCAAAAGAAATAAAACAGACATGTATAGGTCCTATCACTCAGAGGGCATTGAATACTCAAATAGACTTCTTTCGAAAACAGAGAATTCTTGAGCTAGAAACTTAAGACCGGTATCCTTGTAGGAAAGGAGTTTTGGATGAAATATGAATTACCTCACCTTCCGTACGATTTTTCTGCATTAGAGCCTGTGATTTCAGGAAAGATCATGGAGCTCCATTATACGAAACATCATCAGGGTTATGTCAACAACTTGAATACGGCTTTAGAAAAGTACCACGAAGCCGAAAAACAAAATAACATTGCGGCAATGATTGCTCTTCAGCAAGTCCTTAAATTTAACGGAGGCGGTCATGTGAATCACTCCATTTTTTGGACAAACCTAGCGCCAGTCTCTAAAGGAGGGGGAGAGCCTCCAACAGGTGATTTCTTTAAAGCATTAGAATCTCAATTTGGGAGCTTTGACAGCTTTAAAGAAAAAATGTCGACGATGACAGTGGCAATTCAAGGATCCGGGTGGGGGTGGTTGGGGTTTGATAAAGCCAATAAAAAATTTGTTTTAACAACGTGTGCCAATCAAGATCCTTTAAGTACTCAAGGGTATGTTCCTCTTTTGGGAATCGATGTGTGGGAACATGCTTATTATCTACAATATATGAATATACGTGCTGAGTATGTTAAAAATATTTGGAATATCGTTCACTGGACGAATGTAGCTGAACGATTCCATAGCGCACAATAGATTTATAATATTAAGTGGGTTAAAATAAGAAAAATGGGACTTTTTTCTTTAAGAAAAAAAATTAAGGTACAAACAACCAGTAAAGACAGCTTCAGCGGCTGGATTAAATGTAATAATTGTCATGAAATGATCCATGCCAATGAACTTCAAGGAAATCTGCATTGCTGTCCTAAGTGCGAGCACCACTATCGCCTCACCGGTCTTCAACGCGTTGAACTTCTCGCTGATAAAGAGACTTTTGTCGAAATGTTTACTCACTTTAAATCGACAGATCCTCTTCAATTCGTCGATACGGAGCCGTATGCCGAAAGGTTAAAACGGGCAATGGCCTCGACAGGAAGAGATGAAGCTGTTCTTGTGGGAGTATGCCAGCTCAATAGAATAGATATTGCGCTAGGAGTTCTAGACTTTAGCTTTATGGCAGGATCTATGGGCTCAGTCGTAGGAGAGAGGATCACTTCTATTATCGAACATGCGGCTGAAAAAAAGCTTCCTTTAATCCTCGTCTCTGCTTCCGGGGGAGCGCGGATGCAAGAGTCGATTTTATCGCTCATGCAAATGGCTAAGACTTCTGCAGCTCTTGCAAAGCTTCATGAAAAAAAAGTTCCTTATATTTCCGTTCTCACCAATCCCACCACAGGAGGAGTGACAGCTTCTTTTGCCTCGTTGGGCGATATCATTGTTGCAGAACCTGATGCTCTCATTGGGTTTGCAGGTCCCCGTGTTGTAGAGCAAACAATTGGTCAAAAACTCCCTCCTAAGGCACAGAAATCGGAGTTTCTTCTTGAAAAAGGAATGATCGATTGTATTGTGGATCGACATCAATTGAAAAATAAGTTAAGTTCCCTTCTTAATATGCTAAGCGGTAATGAGCGTACTTACTCATTGGAGCAGCTTTTAGATTCTCAGACGTTAGGACAACTTCCGCAAAAGCTGAAAGCCTTAGTGCTTAGTTAAGAAAGATAATGATCATAAAAAAAGAGCCAAAATGCAGGGATTTTCGCATCTTTTTTAAGGAGTAGCTGGATGTTAAATCATCAACCTATTTTTATTCCCATCGTACTGGCAGAAGGGGCCGAAGTTCCTTGCTATGCTTCAGAGCTTGCTGCAGGCGCAGATGTACGCGCCTTTATCCCAGAAGAGATTATCATTGCCCCGGGTGGCTCTGCCTTAATTCCCACCGGGCTGAAAGTAGCCCTTCCAGAAGGATATGAAATACAGATCCGTCCCCGCAGCGGTCTTGCTTTAAAAAATAGCATCACTGTTCTAAATACTCCAGGCACTATTGATGCCGATTATCGGGGTGAGATCGGAGTTATTCTTATCAATCATGGAAAGCAGCCTTTTCACGTTCTTCCCGGCATGCGGATTGCCCAGATGGTCCTTGCTCAGGTAGTCCAGGCTCATTTTTCTCTAGAGGCATCGCTAGCACCGACTGCAAGGGGAGAAGGTGGTTTTGGACATACGGGGCATCTTTAAAATAAAATCTTGCGTGATTTAAATGGCTAGCTTTGGCTAGACTTGGGAAAAAAACGGGGAGACCCAATGGCAGCTGTAAACGAAAGCTGGAAATACCCAGGTGGTGGTTGGAAAGGAAGGTTTGACCCAAAAAAACTCCTTAAGTTTTTAAGACAACTTTTTAAAAAGGATGGACCCGTGCCGGTCACAGACTATTTGGATGATCGTCTTGTGGTATTTTTACAGGCTGATACCCAGCTTCAAGCGATCGATGAATTGATTGAAGCTCTTGATTTAGCCCATCAACTAAAAGATAAAGACCGTTTCCACCAAGCTATTTTAAATCGTGAAAAAATTGTATCGACCGGAATTGGACTAGGAGTGGCGATTCCCCACGCGAAACTTCCGGAGTACGAGCAGTTTTTCATTGCGATTGGAGTCCAAGAAGGGAAAGGAATTGAGTGGAATTCGCTAGATGGATCACAAGTTCATTTGATTTTTATGATCGGAGGGCCTGATAATAGGCAAACGGAATATTTAAACATTTTATCACGTTTAACGATGGCAATTAAAGAAACAGATCGACGCAAAGCCCTTCTTAAGGCCACATCGGCTCAACAAGTGATTGATTTATTTAAGGGGTGCTAACGTGGATTTGAAGATTAAAGATGTAGCAGAGCTTTTGAATGTATCTGAAACAACGGTACGCCGCTGGCTAAAAGATGGGAAAATACCAGCCTATCAGCTCAATCACCAATATAGGTTTAGTCGGGGCGAGATCGAAGATTGGATGATGAAGTGTAAATTAAAGCTTGGAAAAGACGGTTTTTCTTTATTTGAAGAAGAACAAATTTACCCTCCCCCCACGGAGGATGATTTGACGGGTCAGCGAGCCTCTGGAACCCAACACTACAGTCTCTACCGTGCCATGTATAAAGGGGGTGTTATTTTAAATGTTCCGGCAAAAAGTAAGCAGGAGTTGATCAAAATAGTGATGCAAAAAGCAGCTCCCCGCTTAGGACTGGATCCTGATTTGAGTGCCGAATTTTTGCTTGATCGGGAAGCATTGATGCCCACAGCGCTTAATTCGGGTCTTGCGGTTCCTCATCCCCGAGATATTGTTCTGGAGATTCCCGGGTCGGATACAATTATCACCGTTTTTCCTGAGAAACCTATTGACTATGGAGCGTTGGATGGACAGCCCGTTCATACTCTCTTCTTTCTTTTCTCAGCCTCCGATAAGACGCACCTTCACCTCCTTTCAAAATTAGCCCATCTTGGAAGCCAGCCTTCAGCTCTTGAATTTCTCGCCACCAAACCTAATCAGGAGATACTGCTGGCTTTTATTAAAGAATGGGAGGCAAAAGTTCGGAACCAAAACCCATAACGAGAAAGAGATAACGCAAAATGAAAAAAGGATTATTTGCAAAAAAATCAATCGGTTCTCTCCTCAAAGAGGTTGCTGATAACAAACACGGCTTGAAAAGAGCTTTAGGACCTATCAATCTTGTGGCCATGGGAATCGGCGCTGTGATCGGAGCCGGCCTTTTCGTCTTAACGGGAGAAGTCGCAGCCAAGTTTTCAGGTCCAGGGGTTATCTTTTCATTCATTATTGCTGCGATCATTGCAACAGTTGCAGCTCTTTGTTATGCAGAGTTTGCATCTCTTATTCCGATTGCCGGAGGCGCTTATTCATACGCATTTGTCACCATCGGTGAATTGTTCGCTTGGATCATGGGACTTGCACTCACCATGGAATACCTTTTTTCATTAAGCACTGTTGCCGTTGCTTGGTCGGGTTATTTTACGAGTTTTCTAGGCGATTTAGGGATATCAATTCCTGCGGTGTTAGACAAACGACCTCTTATCTATGGGCCCAATGGATGGGAAACAACAGGTTGCATCATTAATCTACCTGCGGTCTGTATTATTGCACTGATTGCATGGCTGGTGGCCCGCGGAATTCAAACAGCAGCGTTCCTGAACGATATGCTGGTGATTGTAAAACTTGCGGTTGTAGTTCTCTTCATTGGCTTTGGCTTTGCGTTCATCAATGCCGATAACCTAACCCCTCTCATTCCAGATAATACGGGGGTTTTCGGAGAATTTGGGGTGAGCGGGATTTTTAGAGGCGCCGGTGTGTTATTTTTCGCATTCTTGGGCTTTGATGCGATAGCAACTCTGGCTCAAGAGGCAAAAAACCCACAGAGAGATATGCCGATTGGAATGGTGGGATCTCTTCTCATATGTACGGTCTTTTATATCTTTGCAGGACTTGTGATGACAGGGGTTGTTAGTTACCGTTCATTAGGCGTTGCGGATCCTATCAGCGTAGCAGTGAATGCCTTCGGTCCTTCGTTATTTTGGCTTCGCTACATCATTAAACTGGGGGTTTTAGCGGGCCTGACCACTGTTATTCTCGTCATGATGACAGCCCAAGCCCGCATTCTCTATACGATGGCGCAGGATGGTCTTCTTCCCAAGTTCTTTGGAAAAACCCATCCAAAATTTCGAACTCCTTTTATCACAACCTTGATTGTGGGATTTATTTCTATGATGTTGGCAGGGTTTTTCCCAGTAGATATTCTAGGACAATTGACTTCCATGGGTGCTCTTTTTGTATTTATGATGGTCTGTTCGGGGGTTCTCATTTTGAGGTTCACTCAGCCTACCTTACATAGACCTTTTAGAACTCCATGGACACCTTGGCTTCCCATCTTTGGAACCTTGGCGTGCCTCTTTCAAATGTTTTTAATGCCAGGGATTACATGGATGCAAATGATAATTTGGATGATTGTGGGATGCGCTTTCTACTTCGTCTATGGACACAAACATAGTAAAATCCGGAATGGATAATTTTAATAGATTTCTTTTGAAATGAAGGGTGCGTCAATAATATGTTAGGGAGCAATAAGGGCCCCTCCTAAACAGAGGGTCCCTTGATAAAAGACCACTGCTTGGCGGGGAGTAATGGCTCTTTGGGGCTGATCAAAGAAAACAGAGAGGCGATCTTCGTCTAAGAGGAGAGTGCACACTTGATCTTGTTGACGGTACCGAATTTTGGCTGTACAACGGAGAGGGAAAAGGGGAGTTTCTGTCACCCATGAGCTGTCTGTCGCAGACAAAGAGGAGCGGTAAAGAGCAGGATGGTTTTCACCTTGTTCGACGAAGACTACATTCCGCTTCACATCTTTGCCTACCACAAACCAAGCCTCCCCAGGCCCTCCGATTTTGAGCCCTTTCCGTTGCCCAATCGTGTAAAAGGCGACTCCTTGATGGGTCCCCACCACCTTTCCTTCCAAGGTTTCAAAAGGGCCTTCCTTGTAGGAGATATAATGGCCTAAAAATTCTCTAAAATTGCGCTCTCCAATAAAACAAATCCCTGTACTATCTTTTTTTTTGGCGGTTGCAAGCCCATGCTTTTCTGCAAGGTTTCGGACCTGTTGTTTACTGAGATGGCCCACAGGGAATAGCACCTGCTTTAGAATCTCTTTTTTGAGGGTGTAAAGAAAGTAAGTTTGGTCCTTATCCCTATCTATGCTACGCAAAAGCTGCCCCTCTTGAGTTTGCGCATAATGGCCTGTGGCAAGAAAGTCGGCTCCGAGTTCTTTTGCTTTTAAAAAGAGAGCTTTAAATTTAATTTCGCGGTTGCAGAGCACATCTGGATTGGGGGTATACCCTAGCTCAAGTTCTTCGATAAAGTGAGAAAAAACAGAATTCCAATACTCTTGAACAAAATTAATTGTATAATGGGGAATCTGAAGAGTATCGCACACGCGTACTACGTCTTCATAATCTGCGGACCCCGGACAGCTTCCATCCCGATCTTCCCAGTTTTTCATATAGAGGGCAATGACCTGATACCCCTGCTCTTTGAGTAAGAGCGCAGAGACAGAAGAATCCACTCCCCCCGACATTCCAATCGCGACTTTTTTCATGGTTGCTATTTTATCGCGAATAAGAGTTTTGGATAAGATTTACTTGGAGTGATTTAAACTTAAAATTTGCTCATCTATTGAAAGTTCTGTCAACTTAAGTTTTTAAGCTTTTGAGGAAAATCTTTTTTTATCTAATTCTTCCCATCGAAGATAGAGTTGTTCAATTTGGCTTTCGGCAAGACCTACTTGCGTGCAAAGATTCCGCAATTGGGCGGCGTTTTGAGCTACCTCTGGAGCATCGATGAGTCGACTGAGGGCTTTGATTTCTTCTTCAAGTTTTAAAATTTTCTCTTCGATTTGATCGTATTCCTTTTGTTCGGTGTAAGTGAGCCTGGATTTAGGAGAAGATCTTTTTTTTTCTTTAGTTTTTTCTACTGTGGAATGGGTTTTAGATGCCATATCCCATTGGCGGTAGTCAGCGTAGATCTGCATACGATCAGGATTTCCCAACGAAAGGATCCTATTGCAGACTCTTTCGAGCATGAATCGATCATGGGTAATCAAAACAATAGCGCCAGTAAATTCGAGTAGAGTTTCTTCAAGTGTCTCAAGAGTTGGAATATCTAGGTCATTGGTGGGCTCATCCAGAAGGAGTAAATCGGCCGACTGTAACATGAGATACGCAATTGAGATACGAGCACGCTCGCCTCCTGAAAGGGTTCTAATCGGTCGATCCAGTACATCGGGCATAAAGAGAAACCGTTTACACCATCCATTGATGTGGATCTGCTTTCCTTGGTAACTCACGAAATCTCCTTTAGGAGAAAGAGCTTCCCTCAGGGTGACGTGATCGGGAAGTTGCATTCGATGCTGATCAAAGTAGACCACTTTAAGGTCCTCTGCTTTTTTGATAGTGCCTTGATCAGGAGAGATTTCTTCGGCTAAGAGTTTCAAAAGAGTCGTTTTCCCAGAGCCATTGGGACCTATGAGACCTAAACGAGATCCAGGAGAGAGGGTGAAATCTAAGTGATGAAAAAGGGTGCGTGTGTGGATTTTTTTGGACAGATTTTTTACGGCCACTAATTTTCGGGTCTCTCGCTCTGAAGCTGTAAAATCAATAGCGGCTTTTTTTTGCTGGTTGCGCCTTCGGAGGGCGGATAGCTGCTCAAAGAGCTCATGAGCATCCTCTACACGGGCACGTGATTTTGTAGTTCGTGCTTTGGGGGTTTGTTGTAACCAGTGCAATTCTCTTCGTACCTTCGATGAAAGAGACCTTTCTTGTTCGAGCTGGCCTTGGATAAAGAGTTCTTTTTTTTCTAAAAAATGAGAATAGGTGCCGTCAATTGCAAAAAGTCCATTGGGATAGAGGGAGTCGATTTCAATGATGCGAGAGGACATATTTTGAAGAAAAAAACGATCGTGGGACACAAAAAGATACGTAGATACTTCTCGCTTTAATAGGTTTTCTAGCCAGACAATTCCTTCGAGATCGAGATGGTTAGTGGGCTCATCTAACAGTAATAGATGGGGCTCTTGAATGAGCTGGGTTGCAATGCTCAGCCGTTTTTTCCATCCTCCCGATAAAAGATCGGCAGTGGGCTCATTTCCTTTAAATCCTGTTTTACTGAGCCACATTTCGACTACTAGTTCTTTCTCAGAGGGGGGCTGAGAGGTCTTGATTGATTCGATTAAAATTTCATGGGCTGTTTTTGCAGGAAATTCGCAGGTTTGTGGAACATATCCTATTTTTAGACCTGTTTTTGCAGTCCGGGTTCCTGAGGTCGGTTTTTCCTCTTCTACCAAGATTTTTAAAAGGGTCGATTTTCCCGAGCCATTCCGGCCCATAAGTCCGATATGATCTCCGACGCAGATGCTGAGAGATAAATCTTTAAAAAGCAGTTGGGTTGCTATTTCTTTTGAAAGGGACTGACAATGGAGCAAAAGCGTCATGAAGGTATCATAGCAACTTTATTCAGTTTGGAGCCTCTCCTAAATTTGAGGTAGGAGGTCTAATGCTCCCCTTTTGAGGTGAGAGCCATCGGGGTCTTTGCCTCCACAGAGGGGCTTTCTTGCTCGAAGAAGACGATCTTATCATTTTGTAAGGTAGCAAGATAGGAAGCGCCTTTATCAGGGTGTTGTAAGAGTTTTTCAGCTAGCGGATCTTCGAGATAAGATTCGATAACGCGGCGGACAGGGCGGGCACCCATCTCAGGTTGGTACCCTTTTTCAACAAGGAATTCTTTTGCTTTTTCATCTACATTCAAGAAGATGTGCTTACGCGCAAGTCGATGTTTGACTTTCTGGAGTTCGAGATCCACTACTTTGTGCAAATTGATGCGATCGATAGGACGGAAGATGACAATTCCATCGAGGCGGTTGAGAAATTCGGGTTTAAATTGTTTGCGAACTGCAGCTTCAATGGTTTCCTGCATTTTCTTGTAATCAAGGATAGCTTCTTGGGCTCCGAATCCTACTTCGGTTTGACGACGGATGAGGTCGGCTCCCACGTTGGAGGTCATGATGATAATCGTATTGCGGAAATCGATCTTACGTCCGAAAGAATCTGTCAGCCTTCCTTCTTCTAAGATCTGAAGGAGGATGTTCATGATATCGGGGTGGGCTTTTTCAATTTCATCAAAAAGGACAACACAGTAAGGACGCTGACGCACTTGCTCTGTAAGCTGTCCCCCTTCTTCGTACCCTACGTATCCCGGAGGAGATCCTGTCATGCGCGAGACAGCGAACTTCTCCATATATTCGGACATGTCGACTTGGATTAATGCATCTTCTCCACCGAACATGTTGATGGCGAGTTGTTTGGCAAGAAGTGTTTTTCCAACGCCTGTAGGACCTAAGAAGAGGAAAGCCCCGATCGGGCGATTGGGATCTTTAATATCTGCACGGCTTCGACGGATAGCGCGCGAGACGGTTCCAATTGCATCATCTTGACCCACAATATTGGCCCTTAAGATTTCTTCCATCTTCAGCACTTTTGTAATTTCCCCTTCGGTAAGGCGGGTGATGGGGATTCCCGTTTGTTTGGCAACAATAGCTGCAATCTCTTCTTCATCGACGATGACTTGATGTTCTTCTTTGGAATTTTCCCATTGATTGATCAATTTTTGAAGCTCTTCTCTTAAATTTTTTTCGTCATCCCGCAACTTAGCTGCTTTTTCATAATCTTGTTCGGCAATAGCTTCTTCTTTTTTGAGTCGTACTTCTTCGATGTTGGCTTCGAATTTCGTGACTTCCTGCGGCTGATGCATGGAGGCAATGCGGGCTTTGGCACCTGACTCGTCCATTAGATCGATGGCCTTATCGGGAAGGAAACGGCCAGCGATATAACGATCAGATAGACGAACTGCGGCTTCAATTGAAGAGTCGGTGTAAGTACAATGGTGGTGTTCTTCGTATTTGCTCTTCAGTCCTTTTAAGATTTGGATGCTTTCTTCAAGCGAGGGAGGTGCCACTAAGATTTTTTGGAAGCGCCTTTCGAGAGCTGCATCTTTTTCGATGTGTTTACGGTATTCATCTAGGGTGGTTGCTCCGATACATTGAATTTCTCCACGAGAAAGGGCAGGTTTTAAGATATTCGACGCATCGATTGCTCCTTCAGCTGCTCCAGCACCCACAATTGTATGAATTTCATCAATGAAGAGAAGGATGTTTCCATTTTTTTTAACTTCATCCATGACTGCTTTAATCCGCTCTTCAAATTGGCCTCGGTATTTAGTACCGGCAATCATGAGTGTCAAATCAAGAGAAATGAGCTTTTTCTTTGCGAGATTATCCGGGACTTCTCCTCGGACAATAGCTTGAGCTAGCCCTTCCACGATGGCTGTTTTACCCACTCCTGCTTCTCCCAGGAGAACAGGGTTGTTTTTACGTCGACGACAGAGGATTAAGATCAGTCTTTCGACTTCATCTTTTCGGCCGATCACCGGATCGAGTTTTCCTTCCCGGTAGAGGTCGGTGAGATCGTGTCCATAGGCCTTCAAGGCGGGCATTTTGTCTGCAGAAGACGGCATTTTGTCTTGAGGCTTACTGGAAGGAGGTCCCATAGGTGGAGTAGAGGAGGAAGGATTCATTCCCATAGGAGGGAGTTGGAGATTGAAAGTTTCAAGCTCTTTTAAAACTTCGCGGCGGATATCTTTTAAATTCACATTTAAGTTTTCAAGGACTTGGGCTGCCACCCCATCCGTTTGACGCAGAAGGGCCAGCAAGAGGTGTTCGGTACCTACATAATTATGGTTTAAACTTGCAGCTTCTTCATTGGCAAATTCAAAAACTTTTTTTACTTTGGCAGTGAGAGCAGGGTCTCCATAAACTTGTATTTCAGGCCCAAAGCCGACAAGTCGCTCTGCTTCTTGTCGTACCGTTTCGTAGTCTAGATTAAAGTTACGCAGAACATTGACGGCAATGCCTTGGCCTAGCTTGAGCAGACCCAAAAGGACATGTTCTGTCCCTAGGTAGTTGTGGTTCATCCTCTGGGCTTCTTTTTTCGCCAGCTTAATAACTTGTTTTGCGCGATTGGTGAATTTATCAAACATAATCCCTGCTTGTAAGAAGGCTCTAATTATGAAGAGTTAATTGATAATCAAAGAGTTACCACTTAACCCTACCCCCTATAGCGGTCATTTTAGTTTCTTATCTCTTTTTAATCAAATTAGGCTTGGAGTTATGAGACCTCTTTGCTTAAGCTAAAGTTCTCTTACTATTTCTTTCCACCCGACCCGTTTTTTAGAAACGACTGGATCAGCTTTGGTATTTTCCTTCTAAAAACGAGGACCCTCAAAAAATGGTTGATTACCTGATATTTGAAAACACCCTTCTTTCATTAAACAAAATGATTCAGTACAATCGGGATCTTTACCATGGCGTGGACTTTGATTGAAAGAGAAGCGGCATCGGCCGTTTCAAATATGGAGTATGATGCAGAGTTGTTACGGACTCTGGAGCCTTCAGCGGCCCCGATTTTGCATTTGTATGAATGGGAAAGGCCTAGTTTAACCTATGGATTTTTTGCCCACCCTGAAAAGGTTTTAAATTTGGAGGTGGTAGAAAGGCAGGGTTTTGATCGGGCTCGTAGGCCCACGGGAGGAGGGGTGGTATTTCATGCCTGGGATTTAGCTTTTTCAGTCTTGATTCCTGCACATTCCTCGCTCTATTCGCACAATACGTTGGATAATTACGCGCTTATCAACGCGGTGGTTTCTTCTGTGGTCCACATGTTTTTAGGCGAAAGTTTTGCCAATAAAAATGAGATGAGTTTGACACCTGAGGATGGAGGTATGCAAAATCCGGGCCAAGCGTTTTTTTGCATGGCTCGTCCCACGAAATACGATCTTGTGGTAGGAAAAAAGAAAATTGCAGGGGCAGCGCAAAGGAAAACAAAGCAGGGTTTTCTCCATCAGGGGACGCTGGCTCTTCAATTTCCAGACTGGGATCTTCTCAGCGAAATGCTTCCCTCACAAGAGGTGTGCGAAGCGATCCAGCAGACAACCTTTCCGCTCCTTGGAGAAAATGAGAGTCTGGAACAAGGACGTAAAAAGCTTACAGAACTTTTAAAAAATCACTTTCTAACTCTTTGATACGGAATAAACATGAATCAGAAACAGAAATCGGCCCTTACTCCTACGCGAGATGAAAATTATCCCGACTGGTACCAAGAAGTCTTGAAAGCGGCAGATCTTGCTGAACACTCCCCAGTAAGGGGCTGTATGGTGATTAAACCATGGGGTTATTCAATCTGGGAGAATATGCAAAGGATCCTAGATGGGCGTTTTAAAGCCACAGGGGTTCAAAATGCCTATTTTCCGTTGTTTATCCCGCTCAGCTTTTTAGAGAAAGAAGCGGAACATGTCGAAGGATTTGCAAAGGAATGCGCTGTCGTCACACATCACCGCTTAGAAAAAGATAGCAAAGGCAAACTTGTTCCTGCTGGAGCTTTGGAAGAGCCTCTGATTGTACGCCCTACCTCTGAGATGATGATTGGAGAGATGTTTTCCAAATGGGTTACTTCATATCGAGATCTTCCTCTCCTTATCAATCAATGGGCAAACGTGGTTCGATGGGAGATGCGAACGCGTCTTTTTTTAAGAACAACGGAGTTTTTATGGCAAGAAGGACACACCGTCCACTCTTCGCAAGAAGAAGCGATGGAAAAAACGTTGCAAATGGTCGAGATTTATGAAAATTTTGCCAAGAAAGTGATGGCAATTCCAGTGATTAAAGGGGAGAAGACGGCTTCAGAAAGATTTCCAGGTGCTGTCTCAACGTATACGATTGAAGGGATGATGCAAGACCGAAAAGCCCTGCAGATGGGAACCTCCCATTTCTTAGGACAGAATTTTGCAAAGAGCTGCGAGATTAAATTCCAAGATCCCCAAGGCGAAGTCTCTTATGCGTGGACTACTTCGTGGGGGATGACAACGCGGATGATTGGTGCCTTAGTGATGACACATAGCGACGACGATGGTCTTGTGCTTCCTCCTAGAATTGCTTCCGCGCATGTAGTCATTCTTCCTGTTCTACATAAAGAAGAGACCAAGCGAGAGGTACTAGATTATGCACACCGCTTGGCAGAGGAATTGAAACATCTTTCCTATCATGGCGAACCGATCCGCGCTCTTGTCGATGAGAGAGACTTAAGAGGAGGGGATAAGGTGTGGTCCTGGATTAAAAAAGGGGTGCCTGTCCGCATTGAAGTGGGCCCCCGCGATATTGCCGCTGATCAGCTACCTGTTGCGCGACGTGATAAGCCTCATAAAGAAAATACAAAATATTCCAGAGGCGCGCTTGTAGCCCACTTGAGTGAGATTTTAGATGATATCCAACATCAGCTGTATGTCAAGGCTGCTCAATATCGAGATGCTCATCTTAAGAAAATTGATTCTAAAGAAGAATTTTATACCTTCTTTACTCCCCATAATATCGAGCATCCTGAAATCCATGGAGGCTTTGCTCTTTCCCATTGGTCGGGTGATAAAGAGGTAGAACAAAAAGTGAAAGAAGAACTGGGTGTAACGATTCGGTGTATCCCTCTCGATCCCGAACCTGAAGAAGGTGCTTGTGTGATCACGGGAAAAAAGAGTCAACAACGTGTGATTTATGCAAAAGCTTATTAAGAGGGGTGGGTTATGATGAAATTTTTACGCCGCAATCAAAAAAAAGTTTTTCTTGTCGTAGTCATTGTAATGTTTATGTCCTTTGCTTTTTTGGGGACTCAATCGACGGTTTCGGATCGGGAAGTAGAAGATAAAAAAATTGGAAAGACGGTGGATGGCTCTCCCATTTACGAGAGGGATATTCGAGCTTTGATGCGACTGCTATCTATCGGAAGCAGTGACATTTTGAGGACCGATCTTTTAGAGACGGGTGTTTTTTCAAGCATTGCAGAAAAATATTTTGGAGAGATTGAAGGCGATGTTCAAGAAAGGCTGCAAAAAGCTCGGACGGCCACTTTTTATTCTCATCCGCAAGCCCCTTTTTTGAATGCTTATGAGGTTTGGAATCGTTTTTGTCCGCAGCTTACGGTTCATCTAAAAGAAGTGCAAACAGGCTCTTGTAATGCTAAAACATTTTTGACGTATGCAAAGCTTTATCTCGATCAACAAGCTTTTCCTCCGGAGATGTTGCGGACTATTTTAATGTACGAACAGCAGAACTATTCGTGGATGACACCCGATTATCAGCTGCGTGATACGCGTTACCTCTCTCTTTTTGGGTATCAAACATTTGAAGAGTGGTTTGGCTCTCGTTTTTCTGATCTTTTAGGCAAGTTCATTCTGAACATCGCCGCACTGGCAAAAAAAAAGGGATATAAAGTGTCTCAGAAAGAAGCAAGGGCCGATTTTCTTTTAATGTGCTATGAAGCCGCTCGAATGAAAGCGTTGCGGAAAGAGGTTTCTGTCCAAGATGCAACTGAGTACATGAGATCAGAGCTTCTCATGGCAGGTGTGGATGAGAGCCGGGCGGTCGAGCTTTGGAGAAAAGTGATGCTTGTGCACCGCTTTTTTCAAGATATAAGGCAAGGGGTGCTTCTGGACCCTCTCCCTTACCAGCAGTTTTCTTCTTTTGCGGATGCAAAAGCATCGGTGATGGTGTATCAGTTGCCAGAGGTTCTTCGTCTGAAAGACTTTCGGTCTATGCTCAAAGTCCAGTACTATTTAGAGGCGGTCTCTTCCAAAGGCAGGCAATCGATGGTAGATCTGCCTCGCCAATTTTATTCTGTTGAAGAAGTAGAGAAAAAACATCCGCAGCTTGTCATCAGTAGGTATGAGTTGGAAGTTTCAAAAGTGTCGCAGGACGATATTGCTTCTCGCTTTGGGCTGAGGCAAATGTGGGATTTTGAAACAAGTGATGCAGGATGGACACTTCTGATTGCCGAATTTCCTATTCTTAATAAACCCGGATCAAACTCTGCCGAAGAAAGAGAAAAAATTCTCGATAGTTGTGAAGAGGGATTTCGTAAAAAAATCGATCGTTGGGCTCGCCGTGCAGTGTTAAAAACGCATCCGGAATGGATCCAAGAAGCTCTGCAAGAGAGACCCCCTGAGAAAGTGGTGGTTGAAATCCGTTCAAGAGGGGCCATTGCTCCTTTTGAAGATATTGTCGAGACTTCACTGCTGCGGGAAACTCTTCAAAAAGCTGCGATAGGAGAAGTAGTCTATGTGACCTCTCCCAATGAAGAGACGCACTACCAAGTCAGAGTCCTTCAAAAGCCAGAGAAAAAAGAAATCATGACCCTTAAACAAGCGCTGGAAAACGACTGGCTGGGCACCCTTTTAGATGAGAAGTTAGAAGGCGCATTTGCAGAAGCACGCAAAAAAGACAGCGCAATTTATAAGGCAGCGGATGGGTCGTGGAAGCCGTTGAGTCAGGTGCGAGATCATGTGGGTGCCTATGTTTATGCCGATCTTTTGAAAATGCTTTCTCCTGTCTCGCTTTCATTTGAAGAGTATACTTCTAAACGATTTGAAGCGTTCATGATAGAGGCAAAAAAATCGATCCAAAAAGAGAGCGATGCCTCTAAATTTTTAACTGCGACGGGGCACTCTCTTGCCGATCAGTGGATTTTATGCACGCGCCATCAAGAAGTTAAGCGGTGTGATACCACTGCGCTTGCAAAAACAGAGATGTTCACCAAAAGTGTGGGAAGTTGGTCGTCGGTGGTCACGCCTCCCGGTGGTAATGTCTCTTTCTTCCATTTAATCCAGCGAGAATCTCCCGATTCTTCCATCCAAGAACAAGTGACGATGGGACAGCAACTCATCGGTCAAGATGTGACGCGTCAAATCATTCAAACTCTTTTAGATGAGGTGGGCCCGCTTTGATTGGAAATGAGACCGATTTTCACGTCCCGCCGCTGGCACCCCTCCATTTTTTTCGATTAAATATTGATCTGAAACAAGGGAAAAATGCATCCCCTAAGCTTTTGAAAAAAGGGTATCTTTTACCCGATACATCAGAGCTTTTAGCTGAAGAGTCCTTTGCCGATGTGGGAGTTGCATGGGATCCCACAGGTCTTTATATACATTTGCATGCGCATAAAAAATTTGAAGAGGCGTTCTATCCCAAATTTTCAGAAGGGGATGCCGTCGAGTTTTTCTTTGATACCCGTGATTTAAAAGAGGCAGGTTTCCCCACCCGTTTTTGCCACCATTTTCTGATCCTGCCTCAAGAAGTACAGGGAGTCCGGGCCCTGGAGCTGACGCGCTTTCGAACAGAGGATAGCCATCCTCTCTGTGATAGCGAGAAAATAGAAGTTATTTTCCATGCAGGCTCTAGAGACTATTTTCTGGATATCTATTTTCCTGCAGAGGTTTTGCATGGATACGATGCATTCTCTTTCAATCGACTGGGGCTAACCTATGTCGTGCATCGGTATAAAAATCCTCCTCAACATTTTTCTGTTTCCTCCAAGTATGTAAATATTGCTCAAAATCCCTCTCTCTGGGCAAGCTGTAGGATGACGTAGAGGTTTTTATGAAATTATTTACAGACACGCACGAATGGATTGAAGTCCAAGGTCCAGAAGGTACGGTGGGGGTGACAGCCTATGCACAAAAAGAACTCGGTGAAGTGGTGTATATCTCTCTTCCTGAAGTGGGAAAGGAGATTCAGGTAGGACAAGAAGTAGCAATTTTAGAGTCGACAAAAGCAGCAGCCGATATTTATGCCCCTGTTTCAGGTATTATTACGGCAGTCAATACTCATGTGAAAGAAGTGCCTGATCTTTTAAATCAACATGCTGAAAGCAAGGGGTGGCTCTATAAAGTTTCTCTCACCCACCCTGAAGAACTTTCGCTTTTAATGAACAGGGATGATTATGAGAAGCTCGTCGAGTCGGATTAAGTTTTTATTCATCTGGGTAGGTATTTTTTCGGCTTTATATCTTTCTAGGCATTTTATTTTTGCGTTTTCTCTAGAGACTTTTCTCAAGGGAATGATTAAAGAAAAAATTGAATATAGGGATAGAAGATGGGAGGGGGGAAATTTAATCTATGAAGAGGCTGTTTTAGGAAATGAAATCCAGGCATCTCAGATCAAGCTTACGCCTGCCTTTAGCTTGTTTCCTCCACACCTTTCTTTGGAAGTGGATTGGATAGAGCCCCACCCTGATTTCACCTCTCACATACAACTCTTTTGGGACGGAGGACCCTCCCAAGCTTTCAGTTACTCTATTCAATGCGAATCTGCTTCAGCTTTTCATGTTCATTTATTGATGAAATTGTGCAATGTGGCCTCTCCTATTCAGCTCCAGGGAGGAAAAATCAATGGAGATCTCCAAGGAAGCTCTTCGACGGTGCAAGGATCTTTTACAGGAACTGATTTACAATTTGCAACAGCCCAGGGAGAATTTGATGTGACCGGATGCAGGGCAACAGTGGCACTTGTCAACCACCAGCTCTCTTTAAAGGGAGAGTTTGAAGGGGGTCGCTTCAGCAATGGGCCTTTCAACATCCATTCGACAGAAGGTCGCATTTCTTATGATCCGAACGCGTTTTTGCATTTATATTTGAAAGGGCAACTGGTCTTCGACCAGCTTGAGCAACCCTTTATCTGTGAGTCAGAAAGGGAACATGGAATATTTCGGTTTGAAACATTGGAGGTCCCTTTTTCAATCTTTAAAGAAGAAAGAGGGTTTACCATGGCGGCCCAGATTCGCCAGCTACCTCTAAAGTGGCTCCATGCATTGGCTCCTTTTGAAGAAGGTCTTATGTCGGCAGATGTAACGGCTTTTTTTGAAGAGTCCCGCTTCAAAAGTCTCAAGCTTGAGAATCTGTTTCTTGCTCACGCTAAGCTGAAAAAGCTTTCAGGAGATTTCATTCCAGAAAATTTTATTCCAGAAAATTTTATTCAAGGTCAAGCCCTCCTTTGGCAGGAACCCTGCGAAAAGCTCGAAGACCTAAAATTGCAGGGACAGATCTCCGGCTTGCTCCCACTTCATCCCTGGTTTCAAAATTTTACAGGGGTCCGAACGTTTCCACCCGAGGGGCTGGCGGGAGGAGCTTCAGCAGAGATCCAAGCGAGTTTTGAGCTCTCCAATAAGCTATTGAGTTGGGAAGGAGAGGGGGTCGTATTTTCCGATCACCTCTCTGCTCAAGGAAAGATTGATTTAAGTACGTTCCAATGGAGTACAGCCTTTGAATCGCCTTCTCTTGTGCTGTTTAATTATACGACGCTTTTTCCTGAAGGATCTGTCGCTTTCAAAGGAAATCTCGATTCTGAAAAGCTTCACTTAAGCGGGACGGGAAACAATATTGTATTTCAAACCGAAACCGAGCTTCTGCACATTCCTGGCACTACCCCGACCTTTCATGTGGAGTGGGTCTTTCAAGGTGCTCCTCTCTCAGCTCACATGTTTCTCCCTCCTTCCACACTCCATTTAAAATCTCTTGAAAAGCCGATCCAATTAGAGGGTGGAGCGTTGACATGGCAAGAGGGATTGGTAGATATTGTCGATTTGAAAGCCTCTTGGAGTAAGGTGGGTTTTAAGGGGGAATTTGCCTATCGCTACTCTCCTACGCCTCATTTTATCTTTTCTTTAAGAGCTCCCAATGAAAATATAATGCTCATAGGAGAAGCGGGGCCTCGTTTTGTGATGCTTGAGAAGGCCCAAGCGGGCCCCTCCAAAATTACAAAGCCTCTCTATTTGAAAGAGGAAAAGGGGGGTTGGAAGCTGGAAGGCAGTGCAACGCTGGATTTGGGCTCTTTGTTTGACTATCTCTGTTTTTTTGAAACAATGGAGTTGCCACCTCTGGTATCATCTATGGAAGGGGTGCTTGAAGTGAAGGGATGGATGACAAAGGATGCAGCCTCTTTAGATCTTACTTCAAATGGGATCAGGATAGGAGATCTAATACTTCCCAGCATCGACGGCTCTGTGGAGCGAGAGAAAAACCATTTCGCCACCGACAGTTTGAGGGTAGGGGAAGTAGAGCTTAAAGGTAGCGCTATTTACGATCAAAATTCATGGCGTTTTCCCGATTGGGTCGCTCTTTATAAAGGCCTACATGTGCACGGTTTTGCTGCATTGGAACATCCTATTTTTTCTCTCCACGCACAGGGAGAATGGGAAGGGAAAACAGCTGTGGAGGCACGTCTCACCTGGGATCTTAATACCAGCGAGGGGAGAGATATTTTTCTTACCCTTCAGCACGCTGATTTTAAAGCAATCCTTGCCGCTTCTCATATGCTGTATCAAGAAGGAAAATTGGAATCTGTACAACTTCAAACAACAATCATACATCCTTTGTTAAAGGAGCCTATGAGTGCTCCTCTGCAATTTAGTTGGACTCCGGAGAGATCGGTCTTTCAGGGTCCTATTTCTCAAGGCCTCTATGAGAATGATCAGCTGACTGTGAAAGGACGTGAAATCCAGGCGCTTTATGAAAAGAAGATGCTCCATGTACAAACCCAACTTCAGGTGAACGACGTCTCTATCAAAGCCAAAGGGCATTTTAATCAAGGAGGGCACGGCATCGTCAGGCTCTTTGAAAGAGACCAAGAGCTTAGGCTCACAGTGCAGAATTTCTCAGAGGTAAGTTCCATTGAAGGAAAACTGTTTGGAATCGATTGTTCCCTCACAAAAACAGAGGAAGGGTATGAAGGGCGCTTCACCATCCACACGAGTGATCCCCTCGCTGCACTTCTTCAACAGCCCGAGTGGAGCCAAATCGAAAACCTGGAACTGATCGGCCTCTTTTCACCTACAAGCTTTAGAGGAACTTTAAGGGGAAAGGAAGCTGTTATAAAAAATTATACCCTACGACAGCTCCAAGCTACTGTCGATTATAGGCCCACGCAGTTTGACATACGGCAGCTTAGCATCGAAGATCCCGCAGGCCAAATTGCCATCAAAGAATGGCATGGGATCCGCTCTCATCCTCTCAAGGATTGGGAGATTTACATCCCGTATGTACGGGTGCAACAGCTTTACCCCTCGCTTCTTCGAAAGAGAGGAGTTGAAAAGAAGGAGCCTCATCCGCTTCAAATCAGGCAACTGACCTTAACCGAGCTGACAGGGATTATCGGGCGCCCTTTTACCTTTAAGGGGCAGGGCTCTTTGTATTTTACACAGCAAGAAAAAAGAGAGACATCGTTTTTGGATCTTCCTCGTGCTTTCTTGAAAGAGTGGGGACTTGACCTTGCACTTTTTTCTCCTGTAAGAGGAGCTGCAACTTTTGAGATCAGGCAAGGAAAAATGAGATTCTCTTCTTTATCCGAGGCGGTGAGTGAGGGAGGCCATTCCGAATTTTATTTCGTAGAAAATAAGCCCTCTTATATCGATTTTAATGGAGAGCTTTTCCTTAATTTAAGGATGAAGCAAAATGTTGCGCTCAAGCTTGCAGAGCCTTTTATCCTGGCAGTCCGAGGTACATGGGAAAAGCCTGTTTATACCATCGAGGGTTTGGCTCCATAGATCTCGTGCTTAAGCTAAAGGTCTAATAAAATTTTGATGGATGATGGATTATAGCCGTACAGCTCTTCGATTGATAAAATCTATTCTTCGGATCATTTTCCCCCCTCTTTGCTTTCATTGCAAAAAATCCCATGACAAGCTGGGCGCTCCCCTTTGTGAAGCATGCATAACTTTTTTAGAATGGGTTTCTCCCTCTACCGAAATCTTGGTCACATTTGAAGGAATGGGTCCTGCAGAAAGTCTCCTTCAAAACCTTAAAGCAGGAAGGGCGCCACATCTTGCCTCTCTTCTTGCGGCTTATATGGCTATTCAATATGCTCAAAGTCAACTTCCGATGCCCGACCTCGTGGTCCATGTTCCTTCTGCCCGTTGGAGAAAATGGCAGACGGGGGGAGAGTGCGCCGGAAGCCTTGCAAAAGAGCTTTCTAAATTAATGGAGGTTCCTTGTGCTGCTTTATTAAAGAGAAAAGGGCAGCTTCTACGTCAAGATTTGTTAACGCGTGAAGAAAGAACGTATCTATCTTCAGAGGAATTTCAGTGGAAAAATTGGCAGAATCTTAGCGGAAAAACAGTTTTACTTGTGGATGACACCGTCACAACAGGAACAACGCTTGCATGTTGTGCAGAAAGGCTTTGGGAGGCCTCTCCTGCAAAAATCATTAAAATGGGGTGTTTAGATCGGGGCTACCTACAGGGGTGACATACACCTGCCCCATGATTGAAACGCCCTCATCTACAGAAATTTTGGGAGCTGTGATATTTCCCCGAATTTCAGCATTGCCTCTTAAAATAAGGCGGTTTTTGACCGTGATATTTCCTTCGACTTTTCCTGAGATCTCAGCTTCATCTACTTGAATATCGGCTTTTACAAACCCTTGCGGGCCTATTGTCAAGCTCTTGCCTGCCTCAAACTCTCCTTCGAAAAGGCCGTGGATCACCACAACCCCTTGAAAGGCAATTTTCCCTATAATCGAGGCTTGCTCGCCAATCACACAATCGGGTTGAGATAAGTGATCAGGCTCATAAATGGATGAATCATCTACTAGTTGTGGGGGTAGAGAGGGTGTTTCAGGGGTTTTATTCAAGAAGCTGCGGGCAAATTTTAACATCGATCTATCTTTGCTTTAAAATTGTATATGTATTTCGGGCGCTTTAAAACTTTCATTAGACCTCTTGCTTAAGCTAAAGCTTTGTCGCCTTGTGTCAGTGTAACACCTCGTTCATTTATCTTCCAATTTGCGGCGGGCAATGTCGATTTGACGTCGGAGGTTTTCATTATTTTGCAGTTGATTGCGGATCTTTTTCCAGGCATGCAGGAGAGTGGAGTGGGTTTTACCCCCAAATGCAGAAGCGAGTTTCATAAGAGAATCGGTCATCAGCTCCTTGGCTAGATACATAGCCACTTGGCGAGCGAGTGCAATCGCTTTTGTGCGAGAAGTCCCTTTAAGGTCACTGATGCGTACCTCGAAAATAGCTGAGACACATTTTAAAATATTCTCAACAGAAACTCGTTTTTGAGGATGTTGTTGGAAGAGTTCACCCAGAGTGCTTTCAACCATTTCTTCGGTGACTTCTTTATGGATAAGACGTGAAAAGGCAGACAACCTATTGATCGCGCCTTCTAGCTGTCGGACATTATGAAAGATGTGTTCTGCGATGAAAAGAGCAATGGGATGAGGGAGCCGAATGCCTCTCAATTCTGCTTTATGCTGTAGAATTGCAACGCGCGTTTCTAAGTCAGGCGGACCGACGTGGGCGACAAGACCCCATTCCATACGAGCGATCATGCGCTCAGAAAGTTTAAGTTGAGAAGGGGGCTTATCGCTTGTAATGACAATTTGTTTATTCTGCTGAATGAGGCTCTCAAAGGTATTACAAAACTCTTCTTCAAAGTTGAGACGTGATTCAAGAAATTGAATATCATCCACGAGAAGCACATCAAGAGACCGATAGAATTTTTTCATTTTATCCATCGATTTTTTTTTCAAATGATCGACGATATCATTGATAAATCCTTCAGTGGTGATACAATGAATTTTAAGTCTTCGATGATTTTTATGAATCATGTGCCCCATCGCATGCAAAAGATGGGTTTTCCCCAGCCCCACGCCTCCATGGATAAAGAGGGGGTTGTACGATTTACCAGGGTGGGTTGCCACTCCGAGGGCGGCGGATTTAACAAATTGGTTGGAGGGTCCTTCGATAAAATGATCAAAGGTGTAGAGGGGGTTGAGGGGAAGAGCGTCATTGGGGGCGGGGGCAGAATCGGCAAAAACCACCTGTTTTTTGGGCTCTTCTGGAATGACAAACCGAAGAGCCAGTTCTCCATTTGATTTGACAGGCACAAATCCTAGAAGATCTTTTTTATAATTTTGTAAAAGGTACTCTTGCACAAAGATGTTAGGAACTTGCAAGACAAGCTCCTCGGAACTATCTCGCTCAGTCACGACTTGAATAGGTGCAATCCAATTTTGAAATTCGGCAGCCGAACATCGTTCCTCCATGTAGATAAGAAAATCAGACCAAAGTTCTGCATGCGTTTTTGTGAGCATAGGTTATAATTTTTACCACACGGATCTATGTATATGCAAGGAGAAGGGCCGAAGCCTGGTTGGCAATCGTTGTCTTGCTCTCTTTTAAAAGAGAGTTGGCTTGTGCAAGAGCTTGTCGTCGATAGCCCAGGGCAAAAAGGGCTTTGGCGCGATTGAGTAATGTTTCTGGGTGGGTAGGGTCGAGTTTCAGAGCCTGTTCAATCACGTTGAGCGCTTGCAGATTTTTTCCCATTTCAAGGTAGATGGCCCCGAGGGTTTGTAAATCATAGGTGTTTTGTTGGCTGAAAGTCACCAGGGCTTCAAAAAATGAACGAGCAATCTCGTATTTACCTTGTTTTAAATAAGCATAGCCTAAGTAACGCAAGTCTTCCATCGCCTCGCCGTCCCATCCCAAAATATCAGACCATTGAACCGAACTCATGACCTTACCCTTTTTGATACTGTTTACAACGAGTCGTGATATCGATCAAGTCCTTATTCAATACTTGCATGACTGTAAGAAGTTTGAGCAGGCGATTTTTTTCTTCATCCCATTCCATCGCGTCTTGGTCATCCCCTTTGGCGTTTTGGATGCGGTTCATCATCGAATCTTGCTGTTCATCCGAGCCTAAAAAAGCAACGAGCTGCGAGCGAAAAATACGTCGTCTTAGAAAAAAGAAACCAGGAGGCTTTTGAAAAGTGGCCCAGGAAGGATGGAGTTGGGAAAGGCCAAACAACATTTCGAATTCTGACTGCTTGGCAGGAAGAATGACTTCTGTCGTTGCATGTGTCGAGGCGAGGGTTGAATCCCGAATCATCGGCTGCGAATCTTCGAGAAGCTTTTGGTCCTCCGCCCAACGGATGGAGACGTCGATAGGAAGGTTTGAAACAGTTTTTGGATCGGTCACTTCAACATACCCCTATATCTATAAATGTTAGTGTAGCATGGATGCTTTTTTCTATTTACTCTAATTATTCCCACTTATTCCCACTTTTTTATATTGCCTTGTAAATGGCTTGTTTTAAGAGAGTTAAAAATTTTAAAGAGCGCAAAAACGGGTCTCAATTTTGGAAAAATGTTGAAGAATTGAGGATTGAGTGTTAAATTGTGGCAAAAGATGGAAGTAGAAATGTCGAAGTTCTTTTTTAGTGGATCCCATCATGCGAAACTGGATGCGAAAAATCGCTTTGTTCTTCCCCAGCAGATGCGTTTTGGGCTTGTGGAAAATGGGACTTTGGATTTTACCCTTGCGCTGGGACTGGGAGGGTGTCTTGCAATATATCGTCGAAGCGACATCGAGAAAATTGTCGATAGATTTAAATCCAAACAACACCTGGCCAAATACCAAAAGTTTTTTACATTGTTTTTTTCTACTCTGCACCCAACCTCTTGTGATTCGGTAGGCCGTGTCATTCTTCCGCCCGTTCTAAAGAAAGCGGTGGATATTCGAGGAGAAATTGTGGTGGCAGGCGTCTTAGATAAAATCGAAATTTGGCCCAAAGAGCGGTATGACGCGGATTTAAAAGCTTCTCTGGAAGGGCGTCCAGGAGAGTTCAATTTAGCGTCTATGACTGAAGAAGCTTTTGCACTTTTAGCAGAAGAGGAGAACTTACGGCATGACCTCCCCATCTGAGTTACCCTCCTCATCTGAGTTACATAGATCTGTCATGATTGAAGAGTGTTTAAAAGGATTTGAAGGGAGTGAGCTGACGACCTTCTTTGAAGGAACGGTGGGAGCGGGCGGACATACGGAAGCCCTTTTGAAAGCCCACCCGGAAATTGAGCGGTATATTGGGTGCGATCAAGATCCTGAGGCCCTTCAAATTGCAGAAAGTCGGCTGAAGCCTTGGAAAGAAAAAGTCGAGCTCGTCCGAGGTAATTTTATCGATCTCGATACGATTCTCTCTCGAAGGGGAATCAAAGAAGTGAATGGTTTTTTTTTGACTTTGGGGTGTCATCTATGCAACTGGATCAAGGTGAAAAGGGATTTAGTTTTATGAAAAAGGGTCCCCTCGATATGAGAATGGATCCTGATAGCGATTTGACAGCTGCGGATATTGTCAATTCGTATTCCGAAGAAAAATTAGGAGAGATTTTCCGGGAATTTGGCGAGGAACCACAATGGAGGAGAGCTGCTCGAGCAATTGTATATGCACGTGCTAGCAAACCTATTGAAACGACTGAAGAGCTTTCTTCGATTCTTAAAAAATCGATGGGTTTAAAAAAAGGGGGACGACTCCATCCTGCAACTCTCATTTTTCAAGCGCTTCGTATTATCGTCAACCGAGAGCTAGAAGCCATTGAGAAAGGGCTTACAAAGGCTCTGAAGTTTTTAGCGCCTCTTGGACGGATTGGAGCCATCAGTTTCCATAGCTTGGAAGATCGGATTGTTAAAAATGTACTGAGGGATGCCTGCTTTAGACCCAAAGATAAGCATGGAAAAGGATTTTTAAAAATTCTCACTAAGAAACCGTGGACTGCAGCACTCAAAGAAGTGCACCACAACTCTCGTGCGCGCAGTGCCAAAATGCGATTTGCTGAAAGGATATGAAAAATCGTGCTGTTGCCACCTTTTTCACCCGCTTTTTCTTAGCGCTGGCTTTTGTAGGCTTTGCCCTTTATTCTTACTTAACAGAGCAAAACCGATGTACCGAACTTAAAATGCGTCTTCCTAAAATATGTAAAGAGATTGAGGCTATTCATCAAGAGAATGCACAGCTTCAATATCAAATTGTGTGTTTTGAAAATCCTGATCATTTGCTAAGCCTTGCAAAAAATCGGGTCTATGCACATTTAAAGTTTCCTTTTACTCAAGATATCCTTACGGTAAAAGAGGGGCTCGCGCTACAATGGCCTTCATCGAGCGAAATAACACCTAAAGCCAAACATGGAAGTACGGTTGTGATTGGCGCAAAGCAATAAATAGAGCTTTTTCATCAAATGCATCATACACGTTACCCGATGAAGCGACTGATTGTCGTGGCTGTTTTTGTCTTTTTTCTGTTTGCTCTTCTCATCCTTCAATTTTATAAAATTCAAATTATCGATGGGGATAAGTGGCGCCGTGTAGCTAATAAGCAACACCATTTTTCAGTCATTGAACCTTATAAAAGGGGAGTTTTTTATTCGAGCGGAGGCCTTCGCAAAGGACATCCTGAAAAGCCCCAAGCTCTTGTAATGGATGTGCCCCACTTTCACCTCTATGTAGATCCAGCTGTGATCCCTTCCAAACATCACGCTAACATTGCCGATACCTTGAAAAGAATCACAGGAATCTCGTCACATGAGACAGAGAAAATCAAAGCCCAATTGGAAAAAAAAAGCCGCAGTCGCAAGTTGATCGTATGGCTCAACCCTGAAATGCGAGAGTCTATTTTAAAATGGTGGCAATCCTATGCTAAATCCCACAAACTCCCACGCAACGCTCTTTTTTTCATCCAAGATTATAAAAGATCGTACCCGTTTGGAAAGCTGCTCGGTCAAATTCTCCATACTGTCCGATCGGAGCGAGATGTGAATACACAGCAGTGTATTCCCACAGGGGGTCTTGAATTTTCGCAGAATAAATTTTTACAAGGAGAGGATGGGAAAAGAGTGATTCTACGCTCTCCACGTCAGTCTCTAGATATGGGAAAAGTCACAAAAGAGCCTCGGCATGGGGCTGATGTATATCTGACCATTGACCCTCATTTACAAGCCATTGTTGAAGAAGAGATCAAACAAGCGGTGATTAAAGCAGAGGCCAAAAGTGGGTGGGCGATCATTATGGATCCGTACACTGGCGAAATTTTGGCATGGGGGCAGTATCCTTTCTTCGAGCCTTCCAGATACCGCGATTATTTTAATGACCCTAAAAAGCAAGAAGATACTCTCATCAAAGGGATCACTGTTCCATTTGAACCAGGATCGACGATGAAACCCATTACGCTTGCTATTGCCCTCAAAGCCAACGAAGAAAGAGCCCGGCAAGGGAAGCCTCCTCTTTTTACCCCTCAAGAAAAAATCAAAACGGCGACCCGAAATTTTCCTGGGCGCGGTAAGCCTCTCAAAGATACCCGTTTTCACAAATATTTGAACTTTGAGATGGGACTTCAAAAATCGTCTAACGTCTATATGGCAACGCTTATCGAGCGAGTTATCGAAAATTTTGGTGAAAAATGGTACCAAGATGCATTAGAGCACATCTTTGGTTTTGGGATTAAAACAGGGATTGAGCTTCCTGCTGAAAGCGCCGGCTTTCTTCCCAGACAAGGTAAAAAATACCCCAATGGGCGCGAAGTGTGGTCAAAAGGGGCACCTTATTCCCTTGCCATGGGTCATAGTATTCTTGCCAGCGCACTTCAAATGGTGCGTTGCTATGCGATCTTTGCCAATGGAGGATTTCAAGTGCGGCCGACTTTAATTAAAAAAATTGTAAGCCACGATGGAAAAGTCGTTTTCGAGCCTGCTAAGCACCCTCCCAAACGTTTACTTGCGCAAGAGTCCGTGGATCTGATCGTCAGAGCTATGCGATATCCCACAAAGCCAGGGGGTACCGCGAAAAGGGCTGATATTCCGGGCTATACAGAGGCAGGGAAGACCGCCACTTCTGAAAAAGTGATACATGGAGTCTATTCAAAAAAAGACCATATCTCCACTTTTCTGGGATTTGCACCTGCTACTAATCCCCGTTTTGTTCTCTCTGTGGTGATTGATGATCCGGCTTATAAATACATTCCAGGGGTGGGAAGAAACCAGGTAGGAGGGATTTGCGCAGCTCCTTGCTTTAGCGCAATCGGGCTTAAAACTCTTCAATATCTGGGCGTGGAACCCGATGACCCCAAAAATGATGCGTGGTTGAAAGAAATTGACGATTTGAACAAACTCTATGAAGAGTGGAACCATTAAAATGTAAGATGAAACTTAAAATTTTATTTAAAGGGATAGATCAAGTTCAGATCCGAGGAATGAAAGAGGTGGAAATCAAGGGAATTTCTGCGAATTCCAAAAGTATTGTCCCGGGCTATCTCTTCATTGCTAAAAGAGGAAAAAAATTTGATGGCTCGACATTCATTCCCGAAGCGATTCAAGGGGGAGCAGCCGCTATCCTAACAGATACGTATGATCCTTTCATCACAGAAACGACTCAAGTGATCTATCCAGACCCTGGAGCGCTTGAATTTTTACTGGCAGAGAGATTCTATGAGAAGCCTTCGAAAAAATTGAAGATGATTGGCATAACGGGAACCAATGGCAAAACGACAACCTCTTATTTAATTAAATACCTTCTCGAAAAACATAAGGAAAAATGCGGGCTTATTGGAACAGTTGCGTGGATGACAGGAAAAAGAGTTTTTCCTCCAACGCATACCACTCCAGACTTTTTGACCTTAACCCGGTTACTTTCTGAAATGGTAGAAGCAAAGGCTACAACGGGTATCATGGAAGTGACCTCCCATGCTTTAGAGCAAAATCGAGTTCAAGGGATCGATTTTCAAGTCGCAGTTTTCACCAATCTTACTCACGATCATCTTGATTATCATCCCACGATGGAAGCGTATGCACAGGCTAAAGCCCTCTTATTTAGAAGATTACTGCCTTCTGCTTCGGCAGTGATCAACATCGATGATCCTGCCTCTAATCTGATGATGCGAGAATGTCAAGCTCGGTTCTTAACGTATGGAGCCACATCTTTAGCAGAGCTGCGGGCGAGTGATTTGAAGATGACAGCTGGGGGGATGCAATTTAAAGTTCACTATAAGGGAGAGCTGCACGTTTTAAACACACAGTTGATCGGTAGATTCAATGTTTCGAATGTTTTAGCGTCAGTGGGAGTTGCTTTAATACAGGGGATGACGCTTCCTGCAATTTGTGAAGCAATGAAATCTTTTACTGGAGTTCCAGGACGTTTAGAGAGGGTTCCAAACCGAAAAAAACTCCAAGTATTTGTTGATTTTGCGCACACCCCCGATGCGCTTGAAAAAGCTTTGAAAACGCTTCAAGAATTTAAACAGGGGCGTATCATTACCGTCTTTGGATGTGGAGGGGACCGGGATGCTAAGAAAAGGCCTTTAATGGGGTTGATTGCTGAAAAGCTTTCGGATGTTTCTATTCTTACCTCTGACAACCCCCGCGGCGAAAATCCGTCAGAAATTGCACGTCAAGTGCTGGGGGGCTGTGAAAAGCCCGAGCAAACCATCGTCGAACTGGATCGAGAGAAAGCCATCGCAAAAGCCATAGAAATTACTACCCCTCATGATATTATTCTCATTGCAGGTAAAGGGCATGAGACCACCCAAATTTTTGCCCACCGCACCATCCATTTCGACGACCGGAAAGTAGCAAAAGACGCTTGTGAACGGTGGCAGGGGATTTCTCAATAGATGTATTTGGTATAGGTAATATGTGGAAGTTGATATAAACCATAACAAATGAAACTAAAGTTGGCTCAAAAAGTCCCAAAGAGGGATCAAAATTTATTGAGAAATACCCCTTAAGATAGATCTATGCTAATATCTTTCTTCATGCGTTATTGTTGGTTTTTTCTCTTTTTGTGGATACCTCTGACCGCTGCTCCGCCAGCTAAGGTATATAAACCTTTACGCACTTATAAAATTTCTCTCCCGCAACATGCCAAGCCTTTGATTATTTTAGATCCAGGTCATGGAGGAGATGACGAAGGGGCTAAAATCCATTCCTTCATGGAGAAAAGACTCACCCTCCTAACGACCCTTTGTGCGAAGAAATACCTCGAGGAGATGGGATATCGGGTGATTGTAACTCGCAGCAAAGACGTCTTTATTCCTCTTCACCGCCGCGTCTCCATTGCGAATAAAACGAAGGCTGTCCTTTTTGCCAGCATTCATTACAATTCTTCTCCTTCTCCTGATGCACATGGCATTGAAGTGTTTTACCATAGCTCTAGCGACCTGAAACGGCAGAAAGGATCGCGAAAGCTTGCAAGCTCTGTCTTAAGCGAATTACTCACGTGTACGAACGCGCACTCACGAGGAGTCAAAAGCGGAAACTTTCATGTCATCCGTGAAACTTCCATGCCGGCTATCCTGGTCGAAGGCGGTTTCATGACCAATCGGGAAGAGCGTAACCACCTGCGTGATAAAAAATATCTAGAAAAAATTGCCAAAGGGATTGCTCAAGGCATCGATAAATATCTAAAATAGGACTGTGGCTTAAAAATCGACCGAACTTTAGCTTAAGGCAACAGGTCTAATAACGCCCTTCAAGACCTGCCGCCTTATCTTCCTTAAGAGTAACTTTTTGATTCTTTTTCGGTGATACGTTATAATTGGATTGAACTTTAGCTTAAGCAAGAGGCTTAATAGAAAAATTCGTCCTCGGCGCGAGTTGAACGCGCGACCTGCCGCTTAGGAGGCGACCGCTCTATCCACCTGAGCTACGAGGACAACCGAACTGATTAGATCTCTTGCTTAAGCTAAGGGTTCGTTGTTTTGATGAGAATTTTTGTCCTACTTTCAATTGTACTGAGAAGAAGGAATCTATGGAAGCAGATATCGGCCTGATAGGACTTGCCGTCATGGGTCAAAATTTAGTTTTAAATTTGAATGACCATGGTTATAAAGTCGTTGTCTTTAATCGAACTGTTTCAAAAGCCGATGATTTTCTAAAAGGGGCTGCTCAGGGCACGCAGGTCATAGGAGTTCATGCCTTAAAAGATTTTTTTCAAAAACTGAAGCGTCCTCGGAAAGTGATGCTCATGGTGAAAGCAGGTGCTGCTGTCGACGCATTGATCGAGGAGTCTCTTCCCTTTCTTGAGGCAGGGGATATTTTAATCGACGGAGGGAATAGCCTCTATTTAGATACTGAGAGACGGGTCAAAGATCTCGAAGCAAAAGGGATTTATTTTTTGGGGGTCGGGGTCTCGGGAGGAGAGGAGGGCGCCCGGCACGGGCCTTCGATGATGCCTGGAGGGAGCCCAGCCGCCTGGCCGTTTCTCAAGCCGATTTTTCAAGCAATTTCTGCAAAAGCTGAAGATGGATCTCCCTGCTGTGACTGGGTGGGAGAGGGTGGTGCGGGTCACTATGTCAAAATGGTGCATAATGGGATCGAATATGGCGATATGCAACTGATTGCGGAAGTGTACCAGCTTTTGCGAGATTTAAGAGGCTGCACCGAAAGAGAAATCAGAGAGATTTTTGCTCAGTGGAATCAAGGAGAGCTTAAAAGTTATTTAATTGAGATCACTACCCAAATTTTTGAGAAGCGAGATCGGGATGGTATGCTTATCCTCGATAATATTTTAGACGTAGCGGGTCAAAAAGGAACGGGCAAATGGACAGGGATTAACGCTTTGGAACTGGGCGTTCCTGTGACGCTCATCGTAGAATCGGTGTTTGCTCGGTATTTGTCATCTCTCAAAGAAGAGAGAATCGAAGCGTCCGCTCTCTATAGCAATCCTACAAATAAGGCCTCGATTGAGATTCGTTCGATTGAAGCAGCTCTTTATGCCTCCAAAATTGTCAGTTACGCGCAAGGCTTTATGCTCATGCGGGCGGCTGCTAAAGAGATGAAGTGGAATCTGAACTATGGGACGATTGCTCTTCTATGGCGGGGAGGTTGCATTATTCGGAGCCAATTCTTAGGAGAAATTCAGAAGGCGTTTGCCCAAAATTCTTTCCTTTCTTCTCTTCTTCTGGATCCGTTTTTTAAAGAGGAAATCACTCGATCTGAGAAAGGATGGAGAGAGACAGTTGCCAAAGCTGTGCAAGCGGGTATTCCAGTCCCTACGCTGGCTTCTGCTCTCACTTTTTTTGATGGTTATCGATCGGCGCGCCTTCCCGCCAATCTGACTCAAGCGCAGCGGGACTTATTTGGAGCGCATACCTATGAACGGGTAGATAAGCCGAGGGGACAATTTTTCCATACGGAATGGAGCAAATAAAAGGAGAATTAAAATGAAATGGATCGTAGCTTTATGTTTATTATTTACAGCCCCTGCATTTACAAAGGAGAATCCAACGATGCAACCACCCAATCCTGTTGTCAAAATTGAAACCAATATGGGGTCTTTTGAAGTCACCCTGTTCCCGTCTGTTGCCCCCAAAGCATGTGAAAATTTTCTCACGCTTGCGCAACAAAACTACTATAACGGAACTGTGTTTCACCGCATTATTCCTGGATTCATGATTCAAGGGGGAGATCCTCAAGGAACAGGGAGGGGCGGACAGTCAATTTGGGGTAAACCTTTTGAAGATGAGTGCAAAAATGAGGTGAAATTTGATAAGCCTGGATATCTTGCGATGGCCAATGCAGGTTTTAACACCAATGGAAGCCAGTTTTTTATTACGACAGTTCCTACCCAATGGCTTAACATGAAACATACTATCTTTGGCCAAGTGACACAAGGGTATGAGGTGGTAAAAGCCATTGAAGGGAAGGGAAGTCAAAGTGGAAAACCTTCTTCCAAGGTGGAGGTTATTAAAATGACCGTGATGTCTAATCAGCCTTGAGGACTTCCATGAAAGCAGATTGGGGAATATTCACTTTCCCAATCTCTTTCATTTTCTTTTTGCCTTCTTTTTGCTTTTCCCATAGTTTTCGTTTACGTGTAATATCACCCCCATAACATTTGGCCGTCACGTTTTTAGTAATGGCCCGGATGGTTTCCCTTGCAATCACTTTTCCACCGATGGCAGCTTGCACGGGGACTTTAAATTGTTGCATCGGGATGACTTCCACAAGTTTTTTGCAAATGGCTCTACCGCGCATCTCTGCTTTTGAGCGGTGTACAAGACAAGAAAAGGCGTCGACAGGTTCTTCATTAACCCGGACTTCTAACTTGATGATATCACTTTTCTCATAGCAATCGAATTCGTAATCAAAAGAACCATATCCCCGTGTAGCAGATTTAAGTTTGTCATTAAAGTCTGTTATGATCTCGTTAAGAGGAAAGCAATAAGTAAGAAGAAGACGTGTTGCATCGATGGTTTCGGTTTTTTCAAGTGTTCCTCGTTTTTCCATCCCCAAGCTCATGATAGCGCCCAAATATTCAGCAGGCGCCATGATGTGGCATTTCACCCAGGGCTCTTCTACAAAATTGACTTGTGCAGGATCAGGATAGTGAGCGACATTGTCAATAGAGAGGCACTCTCCGTTTGTGAGAGTAAATTTGTAAACTACAGAAGGAGCAGTGGTAATGACATCGAGATTGAAATGCCGTTGAAGGCGCTCAAAGACAATTTCTAAATGGAGAAGGCCTAAGAAACCACAGCGGAATCCAAAGCCGAGTGCCATACTGCTTTCTTGTTCGACATAAAGAGCAGAGTCATTGAGTTGGAGCTTGTAAAGAGCCTCGCGTAGTGCTTCAAAATCGGTAGAATCGACAGGATAAATTCCTGCAAAGACAACAGGTGCAATCACTCTAAAACCAGGGAGAGGTTCATTGGCAGGCTCCTTGGAAGAGGTGAGTGTATCTCCAATTTTCACATCGGATGTTTTTTTGATATTTGCAATGACGTATCCTACTTCCCCCGGACGTAGTTTTTCAATAGCGGTAGCTTCAGGCTTGAAAATTCCCACTTCAAGAACTTCGAATTCTTTATTCGAGGCCATCATCATCACAAGGGACTTTTTGGTGATTTCCCCACTCACGACCCGGACATAGACCATCACGCCGCGGTAGGTGTCGTAATGGGAGTCGAAAATAAGGGCTCGCAAAGAGCCATCCACGGGCTCTTTTGGAGGAGGAACCAAGACAAGAATGCTTTCTAAAATTTCTTTAATTCCTACATTCATTTTAGCAGAACAGAGGATCGTATGGGTTGTTTCGATTCCGATCACTTCTTCAATTTGCTTTTTAACCGACTCTATATCAGCCGAAGGGAGGTCAATTTTATTAATTACAGGTAGAATTTCAAGATTGCGATCGATGGCAAGGTGGACATTGGCCAGAGTTTGAGCTTGAACTCCTTGCACCGCATCGATCACAAGGAGGGCCCCTTCACAGGCAGATAAAGAGCGTGAGACTTCATAGGAAAAATCAACATGTCCGGGTGTGTCGATAAAGTTAATTTGGTAGGCATGTCCATCATCCGCTTTATACAGCATCGTCACGGGATGAGCTTTGATGGTGATGCCCCGCTCTCGCTCTAAGTCCATTTTATCGAGTACCTGGTCTTCCATTTCTCGATCTGGGATGGTTCCCGTGAGCTGCAAGAGACGGTCGGCGATGGTCGATTTACCATGGTCGATATGGGCAATAATGGAAAAATTGCGAATGAAGTTTCTATTATAGGTTGACATCTTCGAAGACTCATTCTAATTCAAGTCGTGCTAGGAGTCAATAAGGCTATGGGGTAAAATAAATGTCGAATGATTAAAAGTATATTTTTAATTCCAACCCTGTTTTTTGATTTTGAGAGAAGAGGTTCTTCTTCTAGTAAAGAAGAGAAAGTCCAGCAGATTTTAAATCTAGAGGCATGGTGTTATATCGGAAGTGCTCTTTGTGCCTCTTCAGGTGTGGGAATTATTTTACTTTCTTTGGCGGGTAAAATCCCCTTTAAAAAGCCGTTCTTTATCTCTGTGATTAGTGGAATTGCATTCAGTATTTTAGCGGAGTATTTTCACGATCAACCTTTTGATCCCAGTACTGTATTGCGTGAGGTCCAAACTTTTATTTTGGGTTCGGGGCTGAGGGAGGGATCTTCCTTTAAGTATCAAGGCCAGGAGTACACGATTGTTTGCACTCGAGGAGATGGAGCGTGCGGGGCTCATGCAGTGCTTGGGACTAAGAATGATCAAGGAGTGTATGCTTACTCATTGAGTAATGTCCGCCAATTGTATGTAGAAACTTTAAAAAACACATTCCAAGATGTACCATTGATTAAAGAGAAGTGGGAAAAATGGATGATTAATTTTTTAAAAGATTATTTAAATCAAAAGGGGGGAAATTATTCTGCCATGGTTTTCTCCGATTCTCTTGTTGCAGAGTTCGAAAAAAAATTAGCGGAGTTAAAAAAACACAAAGAAAAGCTGCGACAGAATCAAGTCATTCTCTTTCAAGAACTTCTGAAAGATAAAGAAGTTTTAGAACTTTTATTAAAAAATAAAATCGAAGCTTCTTCTCCAATAATTTATGATCAAATGCGCGGAATTTTAAAAGACATTCTAAAATTAGAAGAAAAAAAGGATAAAACGCCTCTCATTCAAAATTACCAAAGCCAAGCCCAACTTGAGGTTGAGATGGAGAAATCTTATGAAACTTTTGTTAAAGAAACTAGCGTTTTAGAGGCTTATATATCGGGGGTTCGGAATTCCAACTATTATTTTTCAACAGACGAATTAGGGCTGATGGCGTATTTATTTAATAAGCGGCTGACCATCTTTTGCGAAAAAGGGGGATGCGAAAACAGGGAGGAGGACTCAACGGTTTACCCTATTCTTGAAGAGGGGGAAGAAGGGAATGAGCCTGTGGCAGTTTTCCACAGAGGTATGCATTACTCACGCTGTGAAGTTAAACTCATTTGTGAAAAAGGCGTATCACGTCCTGATACGTTAGATAAATAAAAAAGAGGATCAGCAAAATCACGAAGGGAATAATCCATTTTTCCATGGTCTTAGCACGAAGGGGTCTACCCGTTAAGATCTCAATCCCTGAAAAGAGAATGTGACCTCCATCGAATACAGGAATGGGAAGTAGGTTCAAGATGGCTAAGTTGAGGCTCACAAAACCTAACCAATAGAGAGCATCTTTAATACCTTTAGACCAACTGTTTTGGAGGGCTTGCACAATTCCAACAGGGCCGCTCATATATTTGGCAGAAATCGATCCAGTAAAGAGATTCGTGAGGGTTTTCCATGTATTTTCTAACACGTTTGTAAACTGCGTTGTCGGAAGGGGATTGAATAAAACATTCCGGTCGATCAGAATCGCTCCTAACATGAGTCTTTTTTGATTTTGCTCCAGTTGGGCCAGCTGCTGCTCTCTTAGATCAGGATCTTCAATTTTTTCAATCGCTTTTTTAAGGTTTTCGTATTGAGCAGTCATTTTCGCACGAGTTTTTGCGTCAAGGTCGAGTTCGCTCAAAGGCTTGAGTCGGACCGATTTTAAAAGTTGATAATGATCTGCTTCCAGAAGGGGAGAGGGGGTTCCAATCGATTGGATGATTTTTGAAAGAGAAGCTGCTTCTAAGGAGGCTTCAAAAGAAGGATCGGCTTCTGTCCAAGGTCGGATATGAGCGGCAGGTTTTTTTTGAACAATCACAAGAGCAGACCTTTCTTGAACAAGCTTGAACAAGTCAAAGACATTCTTAACAAGAGAGCCGTTGATGGCGACGATCCGATCTCCTGCTTGGATTTTTTCAGGGGAAATGTTGACAGGAGAGACTTCCTCAGCATTTGCGTTCATGAAAGAGAGCGTATCTTCAATTTGGCAGGAAGAAGTAATTTGATAAGGGATGAAATAGAGATCGGATAATTTCCCCGCAAGTGATGTTGCATGTTTCCAATCGTCCAGTTCGTTTTTATAGTTTTGGGAAAGACGTAGATCGCTAATCTTCAGTCGCGGAACTTTGATTAGAAAATAGTTTCCTTGCCTTTGAAGGGTGAGAAGGGTGGTCGACTCGTTAAGGACAGTGGAGAGTTGAGGTTGAGAGAAAATGAGGGAGCCATCGACCCATACAATCCTGTCTCCTTTTTCAATCCCACTGGGTCTAAGGGGAGAGGCTGGAGAAGAATAGTCATTAAAGATTAAATATTGAGCTGGAAAAACACCAAATTGGTTGATCCTTTCAGCAGGAGAAGCTGCTTTGGGAAGGGAGACAGTAAAAGGGGTTTTATTTCTCGTCCAATAATTGATATGTTCGCCTCGGAGAGTATTTTCATGGTCACTCAAGGCGAGTTTTGTCATCAGGTCAGGAAAACCGTCAAAAGATTTTCCATTGAGAGACTCAAACACATCCCCAGGATATATATTAGTTGATTTTAGAATGGAATCTGAGTCGACATATCCTACTATGTGGGTGAGTTGTTGAAAAGGTTTCTCTTGTCCTCCTCCTATCCAGATCAGCGTAAAGGCGACAAAAGCAAATACAATATTGGTCAAAGGGCCTGCAAGAGCGACTTTAATTCTTTGAAAAGGAGTTTTTCCATAAAATCCGTCGGGAATTTGATGGGGTTCAAGACCTGCTTTTTTTTCCATCCCAGCCATCCGAACATACCCCCCAAACGGCAAGATGCACAGCTGCCACTTAACTCCGTTCACTTCCCATTGACGAAGAGAAGGTCCAAAACCGATGGAAAAAACTTCGACTTTGATGCCGATACGTCGCGCTACGAGATAGTGTCCCAGCTCGTGAATGAAAATAAGAAATCCCAGGCCTAAGATAGCGAGAATCAGATAAAAGATATTTAAGAGCATCATGCATTTTTCCAATAGGTTAAGAGCTGGTCGCCATTATACCGATTCCATATTAAAAATCGACATACGAAGAGGGTGTGGACTTTCTAAAATTAAAGAGAGCAGAAGCCACATAGCCGAAAGAAAGGAGAGTGACGATCAGTCCTCCTGTGGAGAGAGGAAAATGCATGACCGATAAAAGATGTCTTGAAAGAGCAACGCCTAAGATGGAAAAACCCATTCCAATGATTAATGTCATTATAAGAAGGGTGCTGAGTCGGTGGCATCGATGGCGCGCAAGGAGGGTAGGCCCTACTAGAAAAGCGAGTACAAGAAGAACTCCCACAGCCCGAATAGAGATCACAAACGTGAAAGCAGTGAGGGCCATTTGAAGATAGTGATACTTGTTAACTTTTAAACCAGATGACACCGCAAATTGAGGATCGAAAGCAGAAAGAGCCCACGGTTTATAAGCGCATGCAAGTGCTATTAGATTAAGCGCTGCAACATAGGAGGCGTTCCAGATATCAGAGTGTCCCAATGCATCGACATTTCCTGTGATGACTTCCACGCCAATGTGACTGCTCCGGGTAAAAAGTGTTACCAGCAAGATTCCCAGTGCAAAAAGGGTGGTAAAGACAAGGCCAATGGCAGCATCTTCCTGTAGTTTAAAAAAGTAGCGTGCACCCTCTGTAAATAATAGAGTCAAAAATGCCGAAATGACGCTTGCAGCAATTAAAAAGGACACAGGGAGGTCCAAATCGGGGGCATGTTGAAATGAGAATAGGAAACAAAGGACAATTCCCAGAAGGGTGGTATGAGAAAGGGAATTGGCCAGCATGGTCATTTTTCGAAGGGTGAGAAAAGTCCCTAATACTCCTGTTGAAATCGAAATTGCGATGAGGACAAGGAGTTGAATTTCATCGGAGGCAAGAGTGGAAAGAGGGAGCTGTCCTGTCAAACGCTTAAAGAGGATGAGGAAGAATTCAAAAAAGTTAGCGCCCCAGTAAGGGTTACTCATTGTTTTTTTCCTCCTCTTGGAGCTGTGTTCTAAGAGGGATGGGTTGCTGATGGGGATCTTTCATAGGGTTATTTAAAAGAAGGGTCAGCTGCTGCTCTAAAGCAGGAGAGAAGAGATGTTCGAGCTCTTCTGCTGTTCGATGCACCTTCTCCACATTTTGCCCTAGGTATTCGACAAGATAGACTTCCCATAGTCGATGGAGACGGACAATTTTTTGCGCAGCGATTTCTCCGGCAGAAGTAAGAGCCCCCTCTGCGGTCATCCATCCCTTCCTTTGGAGAGAAAATTTGATGAGAGGAGAGAGCTGGGGGTGGAGCTCAGGCTTTTTCCAAACGAGTTTTAATCCATTTTCCATTTGGCATCGAAAGCGGAATATTTGAGTGCGCACGAGTCTCACGAAAAGGCCTGAACGGGGCGCGATTAAGAGACTTATCAGAGAGAAAAATGAAGCAGAAAGAAGGATCATGGGCCCTGTAGGCAGAGAAAAGTGGGGTGAAGAGAGTTTGTAAGATAGGAGATTGCCCAAGAGAGCGCTGGCAAGCCCAAAGCCGCTGGCGATGAGGAGCATACTTGAAAAGCGATGAGACCAAGGACGGGCAGCAACTGCGGGTCCGATGAGCATGCCTGCCATCAAAACAACCCCGACACTTCGTACCCCTAAAATAATTGCAATTACAATGAAAAGAAAGGTCGTTGTCTCTAGAGCCTTGGACCGTACGCCGATGGTTTGAGCAAAAGTCGTGTCAAAATTAATGAGCTTTAAGCGAGGATAAAATAAGGATAAAAAGCTCACTAGAATAAGGGCAAAGCTTGCATATAGCACCGCTTGACTGGTGGTCATAGTGGCTGCTTGTCCATATAGATATAATAAAGCTTGACGGTAGCCCATGGGGTGGGTTTTTTGTAAGATACTTGCCAGCAGAATACCCCATCCCATGAAGGCAGCTAGGACAAAAGTTAAGGCTGAATCAGCAGGGACTCTCCATCGTCTTTCCATCCAATCGACACCTTTGAGTCCTAATAAAGAAAAAAGGAAGCCTCCGAAAGTCATGGAAAAAAACATCCACTCTCCTCCATTGTTAATCCGAGTGAGGGATGAAACCCCCAAAACCCCGACTAAAATCCCAGGAAACGCCGCATGGGAAAGAGTTTCTCCAATCAAACTCCTTTTTCGTAAAAGGACAAGAGTTCCAACAAGAGCAGAAGAGAGGGCCATACACAAGGTGCCGAGAAGAGATATTTTGACAACCGGATTTGTAAAAAAGTCGATCACAACAAATGAATTCCTGAGCTAGGGTTCTGGGCTAGAAGCACTGCCTCGTCCAGCAGACGAGATCCTTGTCCATATGTTTTTGCAAGATTTTGGGAGGTGAGAACTTGGGCTGTAGGTCCTGCTTCAATAAGACATGTGTTAAGAAGTACGAGCCAATCGAAAACTTTTTGACCGGTGATCAAGTCATGATGTACCATTACGATGGTTTTACCTTTTGCTTTAAGCTGGGCAAAGAGATTCAATAAAGTCTTTTCGGTAGCTAAATCGATGCCTGCAAAAGGCTCGTCGAGTAAAAAAAGCTCAGCCTCTTGGGCCAAGGCTCTTGCAATAAAAAGCCTTTGTTGCTGGCCGCCTGAGAGCTGGCCGATTTGTCTATCTGCGAGCTCTTCCATTTCCACCAGTTTCAGGGAATGGAAAGCCGCTTCTTTGTCGGCTTTCGAAACCCACTTTAAGAGCCCCCTCTTATTAAAACGACCCATCATGACTAGATCGTATGCTGTCATGGGAAAATCCCAATCTACGGAAGATCTTTGTGGAACATACGCCACTTTGTGGCGCACCTCTTCTAAGGAAGAGCCAAAAAAGCGGACCGTGCCGCTTAAAGGGGTCAGAAGCCCTAAAAGCGCTTTTAAGAGCGTACTTTTTCCCGCTCCATTAGGACCGATAATTCCGATCAAGGAGCCCACTGGAAGAGAAAAGGAAATATCCCATAAAACGGCCGTTTGATGATAGGTGACACTGAGATCTTCAACATCAATGGAATTCATTCAGTTTTCCATGCTTCACAAAGAAGAGAGGTATTATATTTCATCATCTCCTCATAAGTAAGAGATTTTGCATCTGTATCAGCCAACGTATCAGAGCAAAGAGAGCGGGGGGCCATTTGGACAGACATTCCTTTAAGGCGGCAAATATCGACAATTTTTCTCAGAGAGTCGTGGCTGACATTCGCTTCAGAAAAAAGAATGGAAACTTGATTTTTTTGCAGATAGTCTAGAACACGCTGAAGGTCTTGAAAGCTAATTTGACCATCGGGGGCAAGCCCCTCAGGGGCGCAAAATCGGTCCTTCCAGGCATTTTCATGATGCAAGTAACGGCGAGCAAAATAATTGAATGCATCGTGGCTGGTGACGAGATACCTTTTTTCAGAGGGAATGGATTGCAATTTTTCTTCCATCCACGCATCGAGTTTGAGGAGTTCTTTTTTTACCTGCAATCCTTGCGTGGCATAATAATCGGTCCCTTCTGGGTCTATGGAGCTGAGCATGGCAACGACAGGATCGACGGCTTTTTCCCAAAGCGAAACATCGAGCCAAATGTGAGGATCGACCTGACCGTTGTTTTGAAGAATAAAAGAGGCATTTTGACTTCGAATAGCATCTCCAAGAGCCATCGCATGGGGATGCGTCTCTAATTTTCCTCTTAAGCTAGCGGTATGCTCGAGTCCCAGCCCATTATAAAAAACAATCTTAGCTACTAAAAATTTTTCATCATCACCTTTTACAAGCTCATAGCTGTGGGGATCGATCGTGCGATCCATCAAAGAAAGAGAATCAATCCGCTCTCCTCCTATACGGGACACCAAGTCATCGATGATAGGGGTAGTGCAAAGGACTTTTACTTTAGAGTTTTGAGAGTTGGGAGCTGCCCATTCTTCCAAACGAAAGGAAGAATTTTGACATCCTAAAAGGGTTAAATAAAAAAGAGCTAATACGGAAAATAAATATCTCATTCCATTTATTAGAGAATGTCTGTGAATTTTGCTTGTTGGGGCCGCTTCTTTAATCATTTTTCGATTTATTTGTTGGGAGTTATATCAACTTACATATATTACCCCCAACAAATAAATCGAAAGAGAGTTAGACAAGGCGCGCTGCCCTTCGTTTTTCTGATTTCAATCTAACAGATCAAATCTATTCAAATCTATTCAAAAGTTATCAAATTGATTTAAATTTAGTTACAATCTATGCATCAATATAAATTTAATTATTCCTTCTTGCATGAATATTATCATTTTTCATAAGCTCTCGAAAAAACTCTAATTCTAAGGAGAATCAGAAATGAGTCATGAGACAGTTGAACCTAAAACAAAAAACTTTAAAGAAATTGAAGAGATTATTGCCCGTGCTATTAAAAAAGTAGGGGCTAAACGAGAGAATGATATTTGCCGTTATATCCCCATGGCATCCGGCGGTTATATGCACCACTTTACGCTCAAGAAGATGAAAACAAAGCAGCCCCATGAATTGGGTTCTATGATTGAAAAATTTATTATCAATAATGACGTTCCTGGCATGGTGGCTCCTAAACAAAGAGCCCCTCGAGGGTCTCGTAAAAGGCGTGACCATCATACCTTCACCCGCTCTCAACTGGAGAGAATGCTTGCGATTGCTAAATTGGCAGGAGATAAAGAAATGGTAGCGCTTCTTTCCCCCAAGAGATCTCTTGCTACATGTAAGCGGGAGTTGATTGCATCTATTCGCCATAGCCGTTTAGAGCCAGAGCTTTGGAACGCCTATAGTGAAGCATTGAATGCCCAGCAAATCATCCAAAATAGTGAACTTTTCAACCACGTCAATAAATAATCTGTTGTAGATCTATCCTTCTGAAAAGGGTAGATCTATTTTAAAAATTAAATTTAATTTTTAAAATAGATCTCTGTCTCCTAAATCAATTTTAAATCTTGAAATCTCAAAGAGATGTGTTAAAATGGTTCTCTCTTTGAGAAAAGTGTCGGGGAATTGTAATTTCCCGAATTTAAGTTATAAACCTAGAGGATAAACACAAATGTCAACGCAAGTGAATGCAACACCCGAATTTGGGAAGTGGCGGTCATTCTTTTGGCCAATCCACGCATGGGAATTGAAAAAATTTATTCCTATGGCCCTGCTCTTTTTCTTTATTAATTTCAATTACACCATTTTAAGAGACACTAAAGATGCGCTCATCGTGAACGCACCGGGCTCGGGCGCGGAAGCGATTCCGTTCTTAAAAGTATGGGGTGTTCTTCCTTTTGCAATTCTTTTCATGCTGATGTATTCAAAGCTGAGCAATATTTTAACCAAACCTAAATTGTTCTATACGATGATTTCTGTCTTTATTGGGTTCTTTGCTCTTTTTGCCTTAGTTCTTTATCCCAACCGCGATGTGTTGCATCCGACCGATTTTGCAAACCAGCTTCAAGCTTCGCTTCCCCCCGGATTTAGTGGACTCATTGCAATCTTAAGGAACTGGACCTATTCCTTATTCTATATTATGTCAGAACTTTGGGGGAGTGTGGCCCTGTCTCTTTTATTCTGGGGCTTTGCAAATGACACGACTCGTTCGAAGGAATCGAAACGCTTCTACGGAGTTTTCGGAATTGGAGGTAATTTAGCCATGATTGTTTCTGGCTGGTTTATTATTCACTTCTCCAGGGTTCGGGATAATCTTCCTGCCGATGCCGATGCGTGGGGCATGTCCCTTAACTATATGATTGCCATGGTATTGGGATCAGCCCTCATCATCATGGGAATCTATTGGTGGATTAATAAAAACGTGTTAACAGACACCCGTTTTTACGATACATCTGAGCAACAAAAAGCAAAGAAAGAAAAGCCGAAGATGTCTTTATCAGACAGCTTTAAGTACCTTGCCCGTTCAAAATACGTCCTCATGCTTGCTCTTCTCGTCATTTCTTACGGAGTAGCTATTAACCTCGTTGAAGTTACGTGGAAAGACCAGCTCAAATTGCTCATGAAAGGAAACTCAAATGACTATAGCGCCTTCATGGGTAAATTTTCACAATACACGGGACTGATCACTATTCTGATGATGCTCTTTGTAAGTAGCAATGTCATCCGCCGTTTTGGTTGGACTGTGGCGGCCCTGATTACTCCGATTGTGCTTTTAGTCACAGGCGCGGGATTCTTCTCATTCATCATTTTCAAGGATTCTTTATCAGGATTCATTGCAATGTTTGGAACGTCTCCTCTTGTGTTGGCTGTGGTCTTTGGACAAATCCAAAATATTATGAGTAAGTCGACGAAATACTCTCTCTTTGATCCCACAAAAGAGATGGCCTACATTCCGCTTGATCAAGAAGCAAAAGTAAAAGGAAAAGCCGCTATTGACGTCGTGGGAGCTCGTTTAGGTAAATCGGGGGGATCTCTCATTAACCAAGGGCTTATCCTCTTTTTCGGATCGATTGCGCTGATCACTCCTTATGTGGCAGCCATTCTCTTTTTGATTATGTTTGTATGGATCTGGGCTGCCCAAGGCCTCGGCGCGATGTATAACAAACTCACACAAGAGAAAGAAGAGCAAGCCAAAGAAGCTGCTCCTAGCATGGCCAAAACAACAACTTAAATTTGAGTTGGTATAAAGCAGCACAAACCCTTTTTCAGGAAACTGAGAAAGGGTTTTTTTAGTCTTGCGTTCCTTGTGGGCCTGCGTTCCTGTTAAGTATGTTCTGGTAGTATGTTAAGGAGTGTCACTTCTTCTTTTAGATTAGACCTCTTGGCTTAAACTAAAGTCCATACAAGCGAGACTGAACTTTAGCTTAAGCCCAAGAGGTCTAGTTACGCACAGGGGTCTTGTGTTAAAAAAAGCAAGGGCCATAAAAACGAAGCGAAAATTCCGTTGGTTTTGCGATCCTCCACCTCGGGTTTTTTGGCTTGTTTCTAGGGCCCTTATTTCTTATTCGATTTCTTATCAGAGAACGTTAGATTAGAAATCCCATTGAAGGGCGAATGTGAACCCCACGATATTTAAATCTCCATTGTTTTGAATCGAGTTCTGAACGAGGTTCTCACCAGGAACAGGCATTGATTGGTTGACCCAACCCCATTTATTGATATTAAACCAACGTTGCGCTTCAAAAGCAGCGGATAAGGTAACGCGGTTGTTATTTTTTGGATACCAATGTTCCCATTTCAACCCAAAGGAGCCCTCAAGTCCTGTTTGAAGTTCAAAGGCATGGTTGAAAACTTTGGGTTCATAAACTGCCAGATTAGGATGGAGTCTACCATTTTGCACTTTTTGGGTTGCTTCATAGTGTCCGTATAGGAGAGATCCCCCCAAATTACCGAAAATGGAGAAGTGGGAGGGAAGATCAAAGACGAGATCGCACGCACCTCGGACTCCGATTCCCCATGTTTCCATCTCAGACGTTAGCTTTGTTTTAACAAGTGTAGGACTAACGGTTCCTCCCGCAAGGTAAAAGAAGCTCCCATAACGGGCATTATCATCTTGATATAATGTTATCCCGCGAACCCCTAAGTAAGGTTTTGCAAGAATACGAGGAGTTAGAAAGTATTCTCGTGCTATCCCTAAGTCATAAACGAAGAAGTTCATTTTCCAATGGTCGGAGGCGTTTGTTGAGAAATCCCCAAGGGTTTCAGGTAGGGCTTGGGGGATGTAGTAGTCACTTGTATTGGCCGCTGCTCCTCCTGGGACAGAAACTTCATTTTTGGCCTGTGAATAGTAGTAGGTGACTCCCAGCCCTACATCCCAGTTGTCGTGTTTAGGGAGGTAACGCCCAAGATTGAGGCGAATTCCCGAAGACCATTCAAAATGGGGGGACTTGGTTTTAATAGAGCCTGTTGTTCCATTCAGACCCGCTCCATTCGTGACAAGAGTTGCAAAATTAAGGTTTTCTAAATGAGGTTTATAGTAAAGATAGCTGAGCTTAAAATATCCCCTTTCATCATCCCCATGTAGGTGTATGTTGGGATTATTCACGCCTTCGGTGATGGGGGGTGTTTCTCCCTCATTTGTTTTACCTCCCCAGCCGTGGACGGAAGTCCCAAACGCAAGGGATAAGATTAAAAGAGAGCTAATGTTTTTTTTCATACCATTTCCTTTGTTCCAAAAATTTTTCCAAGGCTTCGCTTAGAAGTCGACTTGGAGATTAAATGTAAGTGCCATAATTCCCAAGGTTCCTAAATCTTGAGAAAAAGTTGCAACGGGCTTAAAAAAGTTATTCATATCAAACCAAAGAGATCCTTCCAACTGTAAATTAGGAGCCAAGCGTACGCTCTTCTGGCGCATCCATTTTTCCCATCCCATTCCGACTGCTGCTTCTAAGTTCATACGGATGACATGGTCTTTAGAAGAGGCTTTCGCTTGTAGGGGTTCATTAGAGCTTAGCACGAAATGAGTGTTGCTTTTTTGAAAGACATTGTAGTGGCCGTATAGAAGAGAGGTTGCAAAATTTCCTAAAAAGGACCAATTCCCTTTAAATTTGTAATTAAAGTTAGATCCCAGATGCGCACCCAAACCCCAGAAATCTTCTTTAAGGGTTATATAGGCTGTATCGGTGGCAAGTATTTGCTGACCTTCTACGGGAACCATCAGAGTGCCGAAATTTTTTGAATTAAAATCGTAATAGATAAGAGCACCACGTAGTCCCATGTAAGGATGAAAGCTGATTTGAGATGTCATCGCAAATTCTCTTCCGACCATGAGATCCATTGTAAAGTAGTTCAGCCTCCAAACAGCTTTTGTCTTTTCACTTAAGATAATGACAAAAGGATCGTATGAAGTAGAAAGTCCTTTCCCTTGAGCTAAGTTACCTGTCGCACGGTCTTCAGCATCTCCATAAATATAAGTAGTATAAAAACTGACATCCCATTTGTCGTGATTGGGAAGGTAACGTCCCACTCCTAAGCGGAAGCCAGAATTCCAGTCAAAGTCTGGTTTTTTGACTTTGATTTTAAATTGGGAATTGGGGCTCGAACCACTTTGAAAGACCATATCGCCATATTCAAGATCACCTAAAGCAGTTTTCGTAAGGAGATAACTTTGTTCCACGAACCATCCTTGGTCTGCATTCAATGGAAAATAAGTTTCTGGGGAGCTATTTTTGGTTGGATGGGCCGGAGCTGCGTGATAGGAGCGCCCTCCCCATGCATCGACAGATAGGCTTATTAATAAAAGAGGGGATAATATCCATTTTTTCATTGTTTTTTCCTTATCCTACGATTAAAAGTCGGCTTGCAAGTTGAAACTAAAACCCATCAAAATTAAATTTCCACGGCGCCTCGTATTACTAAAATTGGGAACAAGAGGGGTAGGAGATATGACTGACAATGAAGATGTTTTAGCTAAGAAAAATTTATTGGTATCAAACCAACAAGAGGCTTCGATGAGCGCACTGGGCGCAAGACGAACAGAGCGACGATTCAGCCACGTCTCCCATCCGAGACCTAAGCCCGTATCTAAATTGGCTCTAATACAATACCGTTCATCAGAAAGGCGATACTGATTGAGAGTCGGGGTATTTGCAGTCACGACATTTGTCGAAATTTTTTCACTCACATTGTAGTGGCCATAGAAAATTGCGCCTGACAAATTTCCCATAAAAGACCACCCATTTTTAAAGTTGAACTGTAAATTAACACCAGCGCGTGGGCCCACCCCCCAAAACCGATCGGCTGCTTTGAATTGATCGTCCAGTGGAAGAAAAGAATCCGTATAGTGGGCTTTGTAATCTTTGTAGATAAGAGCTGTACGCAGTCCGATAAAGGGGTGCGCTACAATTGTTGAGAGCATGCGATATTCACGCCCTAGTGAAAGATCCCAATTGAAGAAATTCAGTCTCCAGTTTAAACGACCTTTGGTTGCTCCTCCATCAAAGGTAGGACTCCACAGAGGTGTTAAAAGGGTATTATTCGACCGTTTGGGATAAGAGGAGGCATCTTCGTTGGCATAGAAATAGGTGGTATATAAAGAAAGATCCCATTTGTCATGATTAGCGAGATAACGTCCAATTCCGATGCGTAGGCCTGAACTCCAATCAAAATCAGGCTTTTTGAGAGTCATGGTCATTGAAAGGCTACTTGTAAGAGAACCCTCTGTTTTTAGTCTTGTTGCATAATCATTGTCGTCCTCATAGGGCTTCATAATGAGATAGCTTTCTTCTACAAACCATTGTTGATTTGCATTCAATGGAAAATTCGAGGCTGGGTTCGGGGTTTCTTTTAAGGTTAGAGCTCTAGACCCTCCCCATCCAAATGCTGAACTAGCGATTGATAGAACACTAACACAGGTGAGGGTTTGAATCCATCGGGTCATTGTTGTCTCCACATTTATCATTTGAAGTTTGGGTTTCTGTTTCATGTTAGAAATCAACTTGTAAATTGACTGTAAATCCTAAAAAGCCTAGGTCTCCCATTCTTCTTGCGGAAAGCATTCCCCAATCGGGGCTTCCTGTTAAGAAAGGGAGCCTTGTTGCAGCCCAATTATTAATCATAAACCACTGTGTGACTTCAAAAATAAAAGAGGGAGCAATCCGGACTGTATGTTTTCGAACCCACTTTTCCCACGAAAGCCCAAAATTGCCTTCTAAGTTGGCTCGCATAGCTGTAGCTGCGTCATGAATTTTTAACTCCGCAGGAGCGGTAGGATTGAAAAAATTAGATAAAATAAACCCGTCGACTTTTTCTTCGATGTTATACTGGCCTAGAGTAACCGCCCCTGAAAGACCTCCTAAAAAAGACCATCCATGGCCAAAATAAAAGGCGAAATCAGATCCGATCTGGGGACCTATTCCCCAGACGGAATTGCGAGCACTAAACTGGGTTTTTTCCGGTTGAAAGGTGCCCAAATTATTGATAGAAGCGCTGGTGTTTTTGTTGAGATATTTCTCCGTGATAAGCATCGAGCGGAGGCTTAAGTAGGGATGCACGACCATCGTGCGAGTCAATTTATACAAGCGGCCGACAGCAAGATCCCAGGTAAAGTAGTTGATATGCCAGCCGAGCTTTGTTTCGAGTCCCACTCCTAACAAAGTGGGATTCCAACCTTCTTCTACAATTTTAGCATTGGTCACTGTTTGCAAAGAGGTAGGAGTTCCCTTTCCTTTAATGGTTTTCTCGGTATCGGAATAGAAAAACGTGGGGGCAAAAGTAACATCCCATTGCTCATGGTGAGGTAAATATTTTCCCACTGTTAAACGCACCCCTGTTCCCCAATCAAACTTCACATTCTGCGTTTTATTTTTAGTAAAGGTGGGATTAATGGAAGGAATAACGATGGTAGCACACGAGCTAATTCCATCTTGATAAGGCCTCCAAACCAGCAAGCTAGGTTTCACAAACCATTCTTGATCTTTATTGAGAGGAAACGTTTGGACTGAGAGAGGAGTTTCAGCAGGAGCGGGAAGAGAAGGGGGGATATATTCAGCCGAACCCCATCCTGAAAGGTCTGCTAACCACAGGCTGCTGGAAAGGATTAAAAAACCGCTGAACGACTTAGTCATAGTAAAACCCCATATTTATGGAATTCTTACTGCATTGTGTGCTTTAAAGCAAATACTTTTTTAAAGTCCACGATATTTGGGGTGAATGAAGGTAAAAAAAGCCCTTCTCACACATTGAGAAGGGCTATTGGAAAAAATAAGAAAAGAGAATTACTTCTTGTCGTCGTCGATGATTTCGACTTCGGCGTCTTGGACATCAGACTTGCTTTGGGAAGCAGCGCCAGGACCTGCCGGGTGTGCATGAGGTGCAGCACCGGCCTGTTGCATCGCTTCGCCCATTTTTTGCATGTAGGAGTTGAGTTCATCCGATGCATGCTTAATAGCAGCACTATCTTGTCCTTCAAGTGTTTTTTTGACTTGATCGATGCGCGATTGAATTTCTCCTTTCAGCTGCTCAGGGAGTTTATCTTTATAATCCGTGAGCGCTTTTTGAGCCCGAAACGCAAGCGAATCGGCTTCATTCCGAATTTCCACTTCCTCTTTCTTTTTCTTATCTTCTTCTGCATGCTCTTCAGCATCTTTGAGCATCCGCTTGATTTCAGATTCAGAAAGACCTGATTTGGCTTCGATACGGATTTTTTGTTCTTTCCCCGTTTGTAAATCCTTAGCAGAGACGTGCAAGATTCCGTCCGCATCGATATCGAAAGCGACCTCAATTTGAGGCATACCGCGAGGAGCGGGTGGAATATCAGTTAAGTCAAAACGGCCGATCTCTTTATTGTCCTTTGCCATTTTGCGCTCTCCTTGAAGAACTACAATCGTCACGGCTGGTTGATTATCCACAGCTGTGGAGAAAATTTGCTTTTTCTGAGTCGGGATGGTGGTATTGCGCTCCACAATAGGGGTTAATATTCCCCCGAGGGTCTCAATCCCAAATGTCAGCGGAACGACATCGAGAAGAAGAATATCTTTCACTTCTCCTGTCAGGACAGCTCCTTGAATGGCAGCTCCCACTGCTACGACTTCATCAGGATTTACACCTTTGTGAGGCTCACGCCCAAAGATTTCTTTTACTTTGCGCTCAACAGCAGGCATCCTTGTCATACCGCCGACGAGAATCACCTCTTGAATTTGGTCTTTGCTCAGGTTGGCGTCTTTGAGCGCTTTGACACAAGGTTCTACTGTTCTTTCAATCAAGTTATGCGCTAGAGACTCTAGCTTGGCTCGGTTCAAACTCAAAGCTAAATGTTTAGGACCTGTTGCATCGACTGTGATAAAGGGTTGGTTGATCTCTGTTGTTTGGGTCCCCGAAAGCTCGATTTTGGCTTTTTCGGCCGCATCGCGCAAACGTTGAAGGGCCATTTTATCTTTACTCAGATCAATCCCATGCTCTTTTTTAAACTCTTCGAGCATCCATTGTAAAATGACGTTATCAAAATCGTCACCCCCCAGATGAGTATCTCCATTTGTCGAAAGAACTTCAAAGACCCCATCGCCGAGCTCTAGGATGGAAATATCGAAGGTCCCGCCCCCTAGGTCAAACACAGCGATTTTTTTATCATGTTCTTTATCAAATCCGTAGGCAAGAGCTGCCGCTGTCGGCTCTGGAATGATCCGTTTTACATCCAGACCTGCAATACGGCCTGCATCTTTTGTAGATTGACGTTGAGAATCATTGAAGTAAGCAGGAACGGTAATCACAGCTTCTGTGATTTTTTCTCCGAGGTAAGCTTCTGCTGTTTCTTTCATTTTGACTAAGATTTGGGCAGCCACTTCTTCCGGCGTGATGAGCTTTCCATCGATTTCAACCACGGCATCCCCGTTTGAATTTTCTGCCACTTTATAAGGTACAATTTTTGCTTCATCCAAAACTTCTCTATACTTGCGTCCAATAAAGCGTTTAGAAGAAGAAATAGTGCGCTCGGGATTCATCACTGCTTGTCGTTTAGCAGGGACGCCTACGAGGCGCTCACTTCCTTTATAAGCCACCACAGAGGGTGTGGTACGGCCGCCTTCCGCGTTTGCGATCACGACAGGAGCGCTTCCTTCCATGACAGCAACGCAGGAGTTAGTGGTTCCTAAGTCAATTCCTATAATTTTATTTTTTTTCTGAGTCGACATGATTTTTCTCCTGTAATTTTTTTGCAACTTTGACGCGTGCGACGCGAAGGATTCGGTCTCCAGATCGATATCCTTTTACAAACTCTTTCAAAATGGTCCCCTCTAAAGCTTCATCTGTTTCTTCCATTTCAACGGCTTCATGCTTGGTGGGATCAAACAATTCTCCTTCGGATGTAAAAGGTGAGATGCCATTAGAAGCTAAGATCTCTTTAAATTGGCTCAGGATCATCTGAAAGCCAAGGGCCCAATTTTTCACATCTCCCGTTGCTTGATCTGCAAATTTCAATGCGTTTTCAAGCTGATCGATGGGATTTAAAATTTCAGCTAAAATTGAATCAATAGCAAAGCGCATCATATCTTGTTTTTCTTTCTGCAGGCGTCGTCTGCTATTTTCAGCATCTGCGAGCAGCCGCAGATATTTATCTTTGTAATCGACAACTTCTTCCTTAACAAGCGCCTCCTGAGAAGAGGTTTGTCCGGGGAGTTCATTGCTAGGGATTTCATTTTCTGTTTCAGTCATTTTTTTTCTCCAAAAGTAAGTGATGCATCGGATCGCTTTGGGGTTGGCGGTACGATATTTTAAATTTATACAAAGTCTTTGTGAGGGAAGTAGAGATGGCCGTGGAGGCGGCTTGAAGGATCCCAAAGAGCTTGCGGTACGGAATACGATGAGGACCTAAAATAGCAATAGCCCCGACAATATTGTGATGAATATGGTAAGGGATTGCAATCGCAGAACATCCTTGCAAGGCACCCCCAATCCAGCAACTTAACGTCCCTTTTTTTGTGCATTCTTGTAAAAGCCTTTGTAAGGCTTCCCGATTTTCAAAGAGACCCAAACCTTCTGCCAGTGCCGTGGCATCATTAAAATCGGTAAAAGCTAAAAGTTTGGAAAAACCCGTTTTAGTAATATCTTCAAGTGAAAAATGGGTGGAACCCACCAAGTGGCGGAGCATGACTTCGCCATAAAAACGACTTGCAAGGGCTTCTTCTTCAAGGGACAAGACGGGTTTATCAAGACCTTTTAATTTCCAGTAGAAAAAGGCTTCCAATCTTTTGATGGTGAAGTTGCTCAGACGTTTATCGGTATAGAGCGTTTCAGTGTGTACAAGGCCAAAGTCGGTAATAAGGATGCATAAACAGCGGTGGGAGTCAATTGAGACCAGCTTAATGTCCATGACAAAGTCTTGTTCAAAACGAGGAGAGGATAGAAAGACCGCGCATCCTGTAGCTTCTGAAAGGGTCTCTGCTGCATGTTGCAGGTAGCTTGCTATTTCACGTGTTTCTTTAGAGAGAGATTTTTTGACCTGCTTGATTTTTTTTTCCTCTAATTGAGGGGACTTAAGATAGGTTTCAGCATAGATCTGGTAGGCAAGGGAAGTAGGAATGCGCCCCCCCGAAGAATGTTGCTGTTTGAGATAACCTTCTTCTTCCAGTTTGGAAAAGTAGTTACGCAGAGTGGCTGAACTGAGAGATTGAAACCCATTCTCTTTGAGGGTGTTAGACCCGATCGGCACTCCTTTTTCGAGAAACAACTCGATAAGGCCTAGGAGAACGATCCTTTCCCGCTCATCTTTAGGAGGTTTGCGTGGCGCTAGATTTTTCATACTTTTATTATAGGCGGGAACCTTCCCAAAAGGCAAGCAATTTTAGCAGTCTAATTGATAGAGCGCTAAAACAATCTCTTTAATTTTTGATTATGAGTAATTTATGATAATAGGATCTTCGAGTATAAGGGGAAGGATATCTATAATAGAGGGGGACCATTCGAGTCCTTTTCGATAAACAAGGCGCTGAGATAAAAAGCAGGCAATGATTGCTTTTTTATGCAGGTCGGGTACTTCTTCTAAAACCCTTTGAGCGTAACGATTCCTGAGAAGAGGGAGAGAGTAATTCAGAAGGCATTGGATGAGAGGATCTTGGACGTCATTGGACAGGGTTTGGGTGGAAAGATAATGCAGCAGCTCATCTGTGTAGGAGGTGATACGTTCGGAAATTAACTCGGATACTTCGGTAAGGAACTTTTGTCCATGGGAGGAGAGAAGCGTTCGTGCTTCATCGCGGCAGCGCGCCTCAATCACATTTAAAATCTCTTCTACAAGAGAGCTTTTTTGCTGAATAAACTCTTCTTCACTCAGCGTAAGCCCTGTCAGCACCTCAAAGGAAGAGCAAATCACCCCTCCTTTATTCACAGAGCTGTCTTTAATAATGATAACTCCTAGTTTTTCAAGAGCTCGACGTGCTCCCGGAGAAAGATACAAATTGCCCCCTTCGACAATAGCTTTGGAGGTAGGCTTTCCCATTTCATCGAGAAAATCTTGATAGTTATTTTCATGAAGGGTCCGAGGCCGTCCTCCTCCCGGGATAAAAATGTCGGCTTTTGTTTGGTGAACCGTCATACGGAGCAAATGGTTCATTTCATTTCCTGATACCCAGTGTTCTTCAACTTTTTCTTTCTCCTTTTTTAATAGAAGAGTTTGTTGAGTATAGGCGCTTTCTACTCGCCGTGTGGTAGTATCTAAAAGAAAACCTCCTTCAGACAATTTTTCAGCCGGATAAAATCGAATGGGTTTTCCTTCTTTAAAAAGGGCTGTAATGATTTCAAGGTCGAGCCCTTTGGGATCAAAAATTGTGCCTGACACGTCGATCGTTGACAACAGTTTGGCAGTATCTGGGTAAAATCGGTAGAGATTATACATTTGATTTCCCGCTACATCTCCATCAGGGCCACCTGTCATTTTGACTGTAAAAACTTCTTTGGCAGGATCAATTTTTAAGTATTTAAGCACCTCTTCCATGTAGATGTTGACTCCACGAGAGGTGACGCCGTATTCCTTATGATTGATTCCAGCGCCTGGCTTGCTAGACATGAAGGTTGCACCCGGTTTGTAATTGTAATACTTAGAATAGTCTGAGATCCAAACGATCATTTCGTTGTGCATATTCTCATCTGGACCGAGGTAGATATATTCAGGCTTTTGATAATAGTCGACAATCTTGCTGGGGCGTAGTTTTCCATCAGGATCGCAGTTGATAATCGTTAAAAAACATTCGACGTAGGAGCGTTGAGATTGATGTAGATATTCTAGCTTTTGCTCGGTTTGAAAAACTTTTAGTTTTTGAGCGACATTTGCGGCGTCTATTCCTGCATCTTCCAGTTGGTAGCGGTACATTTCTTCTTCTGATTTGATCTGCTCATAAGGCTCTAGTAGGATGACCCCTTTAGCGCCTCCTTCTGGGATATCCTTATTTTTTTTTTGCTGAGTATAGGCAAGGTTGTAACATTCGGAGAAAAGAGAGTTAGTGTCTGCAATAAGTTGTTCACTTTTTTCTGGATAAACGGTTCGCAAGCCTCCCCGAGCCAGGTCTCGAAATCGGATATGAAACCCAATGAAGTAGAGGCCTTTCATGAAAAAGATAGCAAATGGAAGCTCTGGAAATTTTTCACTACGGTTGAAAGGAACATGGTCTAAATACTGAGGACTGAGCCTGAAAGAAAAGGCTGTTTTAATAGGGCGATAGACATTTGTTTTTAAAATATGGTCGATAAAGTTCATCCCTTGCTTCAAGATGTTTTTCCGACGCGTATCATTTGCTTCTTGGCCTGTGTCAATTTGCTCGACGAGCTTTAAAAAATTCGCTCGGATTTGTTGAAAGGCTTGAAAATCGGTTTTTTCTGGATGGAATTTTTTCTCAAACGCTTGGGCCAGTTGTACCGTGAGTTCGGGATGACGGCAGAGTCCTTCTTCCACGTTTGAGAAAGAGTATAGATACGGATCTGTATAAACCAGGACCTGATGAATAAAATAGGCCATTGTTTTGATCACGTTTCCCAAATTTCCACTCATCAGCTTGGTATCTACAAAGGTGGTTTCAATGATCTCTTGACCCGGGAAATATTTAACCGTGACAAGCTCTTGGAGAAAATCGTCGAGATCTGTTTCTTCCCATGCAGCTTTTCCTTTGGAACCATGGATGGCAAGTGACATTAAGAGAGTGTTCCCTTTGCTGTAAGGATTCAAATAGGTTGCTGAGACCCTCTTCATAGAGAGATTATGCCGATGGATAACGCGGGCAAGTCGGTACAAAAAGTCTTGCTTTGGAACGTTTTTCCACGCCAACACAATTTGAAGAGAAGGAAGATCTTTTTTCTCAGCCCAATCTTCATTACGCTTGACTTCTAGTTGGCAGGGATCTCTTTTTTCAGCTCGAATGAGCACATCAAAAGCATGAATCAATCTTTCTTTGGTGAGAGATCGAAGAAAGCGGGGCGTCATGCATTGGAGAAGATTCTCAAATTGAATGTAGGTAAATTCTGGATGACGTTCTTTGATTTCCTGAAACACTTCTTGCGGATTTTCAAAAGATTGCAAAGAAGAGCCACCACTTTGATCAGGCAAGTGGGAAAAATAGATGACAGCAATCCGCAGTGGTAGCTTAATCGAAGGGAAGGGAGGAGGTGCATTGGAGACAAAGGTGCGGTAGTTTTGAATACAACGGTGTCGAAAATGTTTCAAAATTTGAAGATCTGCATCTGGAGTGTCAAGACAAAGAGCAAGGGCTTTATTTTTAAATAAAATGGTGGAAAAAAATTCCTGTAGATTAAACCCCATGAGGCTATGAGTTACAAGTCGTAGCGTTTCAACATCAGCATCTTCGAAAAATTTCGCAGGAAAATGGTTTTGAATCCATTGATATGACTTTTCAAACTCTGCGGTTTCTTGTCCTAAGGCTTCTCGGAGCGGTTCTTTATTTTCTGGTGTCATGTCTTCTTAAGTCGTTTTCAATATTTTTTAATAGTCTTTTGTCTGAGTAGAACGAATAAACAGAGACAATGCGTGCGACTAAAATGGCAATATAAAATTGACCAATAATCCCTTCAATCACGCAAATAGTTTGTCCGGTGTCCAAAACAGCGGTGATATCTCCATAGCCCACTGTAAGAAGGGTGATAAAACTGAAATAGAGCATTTCCGAAATAAAATGGGTGAAATTGTGGATAGAAACGGTGCGACCTATAAAAGAAATCGTTCCGGGAATCATAAACTCAATCAAGTAGTACATATAGGCAAAGGCAAAAGCGATCATAAAATAAGCGCAAATGACTCCTCGTAAAGTTTCAAGCGTGACACGCGCTTTTCGAATCACGTCGTAGAGAATGGAGGCTGTAATAAAGGTGATAAAGAGCACGGTAAAGCAGGCGTTGACCATCAACATGTTCTCATTCGAATCCCATAGGTTAATCCATGTTAAAAAAAAAGTGGGAATGACCAGGATTGTACACATAATTTGAATAATGCGATGATGTTTGCAATTAAAAATACAAGAGAAAAACACGAGAGTAAGACATGCTTTCCATACTGCTAAATAGAAAATACCACGGTCATAGGGTCTAAGCACAAATAATAAAAAAAGAAAGATAAGAAGAAGGCTATAGTATCCCGAAAAATGCACAACAAGCCATTTCCATAGTCTCATAATGTATCTTTACGGGAATGATAATTATTTTTTCAACAGTCGTAAGCTATTAAGGCCAACGAGGACAGTTCCTCCTTCATGCAAGATCACGGCAATCCATAAAGGAACCCATCCGAGAAGCGCGGGCGTGGTTGCAAAGAGAATGACGAGCATAGCAAGGGATATATTCTGGGTTAGAATTTGACGGGTTTGCCTTCCTTTTTCCACAAGCCAGGCAAGCAAGCTCAAGTCATCGTGGATGAGAATGATATCCGAAGCATCGACCGCTGTGGCGCTTCCAATTTTACCCATGGAAACACCCACGGTGGCTCTCGCAAGGGCAGGTGCGTCGTTCATGCCATCACCTACCATCATCAAATCGCCTGCAGCTGCAAGCTCAGATATTTTTTGGAGTTTATCTTCGGGCCTTAAATCAGCATAGACTTCATCAATTCCTATTTCTTGGGCAATAGGAAGGGCGTTGATCAGGTGATCGCCTGTGAGCATCACCAGTTTAAGATTATGCTCTTTTAGCTTGAGAAGTATCTCTTTGACGTGAGGCCTTAACGCATCTTGAAACTGAAAAAGAATCACGGAGCCGTCGACCCATAGATATGTCGACATTTTCTCGATAGGAGGAAGGATAAAAGAAGATCCCACTTTTTTTTGGATGAAATCCCGATGACCCAGGGCCAAATTTTGTCCTTCAAACCTTCCTTCTAATCCATACCCTGCAACCGCCCGAAAATCTTCAATCGATTTTAGAGAAATATTTTTTTGTTTTGCAAGCTCCGTGAGAGCTTTTGCAATCGGATGCACGGCGTTTCTTTCAAGAGAAGCCGCCAGAAAAAGAGCCTTCTCTTTATCTAGAGGGGATCCATAGAGTTGGGTTTGTTCTATACAGATAAGCTCACCGGTAGTGAGGGTCCCCGTTTTATCCAAAGCGACGATACGGCATTTGTTCACCGCATCAAGAACAATCCCTCCTTTAGGAAGAACTCCCCTTCTTGCACAGCTGCTAATGGCGCTTAAATAGGCGGTGGGAGTAGCTAGAATGAGCGCGCAAGGGGAGGCGGCAATTAAAAAGGCGAGGGCTCGGTAAATGCCACCTTCAGTCCCGAGATAGGGGATTGATAAAAGCTTGGGAAGGAGCAATGCAAAAAAAACCGAGATCAGAATAATAGAAGAAGCATACACCTTCCCAAATCGATCTAGAAATTGTTCCACACGGGGCTTTGACGCTTGGGCTCTTGTAATCAATTGAATGATACGACTTAAGGTCGAATCCCTGCTACTGCGAGTCACTCGAATTGTCAAAGTGCCATCCAGGTTACCCGCTCCTGCAGCCACTTCATCTCCTACTTTTTTAGCAAGGGGAGCACTTTCTCCACTTAAGTAAAGCAAGTTCACATAAGACCGTCCTTCGATTACGACGCCATCTAAAGGAATGATTTCCCCCGCTTTTACCAAGATAAGGGTTCCCACTTCAATATCGCGTACAGATTGTTCTTTAAGATGTCCTTCATCTTCTACTACGAACGCAGTTCGAGGAGAAAGATGGTTTAAGCGCAGTACACTACTGCGTGTTTTTTCACCCACCACCATTTCCATGCTTGCTGAAAGTTCAAAAAGAACGAGAAGAAGAGCCCCTTCCAGTTCGCTTCCGATGCACACAGAGAGAAGAGCTGCGAGGGTCATGAGCACATCGATATTGACATCCCATCTCGATAGATCTTTGAGAGCATTGATAAGAGCGGGGGTTCCTACAAGAAGGTAGACCATGCTTAATGTAAGAGTAGAAGCTGCTGGAGAGATAAAGGAGAGAAAAAAGGCCATTCCCAAAAGAGTGGCCGCTAAAAGGGAAATCCTCAGAGAAAGGTTTTTTCCCCATTTTCTGGAATCAGGCGTGAGAAAAGGGGAGATTGTGACTTCTTGATTAGAGGCAAAAAATTCATCAAAGGAGTAAGGCGTTGTCATGAGAGGGCATTCCTCAGAAGATAGACAGTGCCTAGTCCAAAATAGACGATAGCCAGGTTCCAAATGAGGGCTTCCATAGCATTATTTTTTTGAAGATGAGCGATCAGCCATGCAGAGCAGCCGCAGACCACTCCAATGGCAATCCCTATACTCCACATCCCCCCATAAAAAAATCCGGGAAGGCATACAATGGCTGCCCCTAGGACACCAAGAGCTGCTCCAAAACATTGTTTTAAAGGGTGTTCATAGACTTCAAGCGTAAGACCCATTTCTTCTTCCAACATCACCCTTAAAAGTCGATTATCATCTGATGAAAGGGTTGAGACCACATCTTTGAGAAGCGGCCCTGAAAATCCTTTTGCTTGATAAAGAGCTGTAAGTTCTTGTTCTTCTTGTGTCCGCTCATGTTCAATCTCCCATCGCTCTTCTTCAATCAAACGGTGTAACCTTTCCAGCCGCCCCCACCCGAGCAAGGCACTTCTTCCGACCTTCCAAATAAAAAAACCACAGGCTGCAATGAAAAGAATCCAAACCGCCTTTCCTACAAGAAGATATAGAAAACCCAAAAGATAGGCTGTTTCTCGAGCAGCATCAGCCCCTGCTGCCAGATGCCCTGGCATTTCAGTTCCATGGATCTCTGCTGCTGCAATTGCTCCTCGGCGCCGTGCCTCTTTCAAATGTTCTAAAACGGACTTTCCACCAAAGTGATCTGATTTTTTTTGCTTAGGTATACCCATTTTTAATGTACCTTATAATAGAGGTCTAGTTACGCAAGAAATTTATTATTTTTCCAGAAGATAGGTCAAGAGTTTGCACAACTCTACATGATCTTGAACAGCAATGATTTCTCGGATCGAGTGCATCGATAAGAGAGGAATTCCCAGATCCGCAGTGGGTATTCCCATGAGCGAGGCAAAAATAGGCCCAATTGTACTTCCACTTGGCATATCGGAGCGAGATGAATACGATTGATAAGGGAGCTTAAGGCGTTTGCAAGCTGCAATAACAGTGGCAGCTGTTTTAGCATCTGTTACATATTTTTTATCTGAGTTGTACTTGATGACAATTCCCTTACCCGGGATCGATAGGTGAGTAGGATCATATTTTTTGACGTAATTGGGATTGTAAGCGTGGGAGACATCGGCTGAAATACACAGCGAAGAGGCTTTCAGCTGTTGCCACTTTTCTTCGTTCATTTCATAGAAATGTTGAATTCTTTTGAGGATGTCTTCCGCAAATGTGGAAGCGGCACCTTCTGCGGAGCGTGATCCAATTTCTTCTGCATCCCATAAAAGCATCATTTGAAGTGTGGGATTCATTTCCGCTGATGCAATTGCAGTCAGACATGCATGGGAAGAGGCTAGGTTATCTAAACGGTAAGAGGCAAGCATTTCCTCTTTCCTTCCTATAAAGCGAGGAGCTTCGAGAGGAACCAAAAAGAGATCAAAAGATAAAAGATGTTTAAAGTTGATATAGTGCTTGAGAAAAGGTTCGAGCTCCGTTTTTTCTGAAGGATCTAAAGATAAAATAGGCCTGAGTTGCTCTTGTTTATCAATCAAAAGTCCTTTTTCGTTTACTTCACGATCCAGATGGATGGCAATTTGAGGAATGATTAAAGGAGCTTCATCGATAAAAACAAGCTCTTCTTCTATTTTTCCTTGAGCCTTTTCAACAATGATTCTCCCGGCAAGTCCTAAATCTCGATTCATCCAAGAAGAAAGAAGCGGTCCCCCGTAAATTTCCGTAGAAAATTGTTGAAATTCATGGGACTGAACATTCGGATTGGGTTTCAATTTAAGCCCAGGACTATCCGTATGCGCCCCGATAACCCGTAGACGAGAAGGATTTTGAGGGAGGGTAAATGCGCAAATGGATCCTTCCCTCTGTACAAAATAACGTTCTCCTTTCTTCAGCTTCCAAGCCTCTTTTTCTTCTATAGGGATGAAATCAACAGAGGCAAGCCGCTCTCCCACTGATTGAACTGCATGCCATGCTGTCGGCGACTGCTGAATAAAATGGATTAAATCATCGATCAAGTGGGACATAATTCTTTGACTCCGTTCAAATATTTATGTAACACGAGAGGGATTTCTACTGAACCGTCTTTTCGCTGATTATTTTCTAAAAGAGCGACCATAAGGCGGGAAGATGCAAGTCCTGAACCGTTGAGGGTATAAACAAGCTCCGTCTTTCCCTCTTTATGTTTATACCGAATCATCGATCGCCGGGCCTGAAAATCACCGCAATTAGAAATAGAAGAAACCTCATAATACCGATTTTGGCCTGGAAGCCACACTTCGACATCAACGGTTTTCATGGCAGCAAATGACATATCACCTGTGACAAGAAGCATAGTGCGATAGTGTAAATTGAGGCCTTGTAAAATTTCTTCAGCGCTCGCTAGCATCTGCTGAAAAACCATTTCGCTTTGTTCAGGGAGGGTAAACGCAAACATTTCTACTTTATTAAACTGGTGCATGCGAATGAGACCTCTCTCTTGGCTTCCAGCGGCCCCCGCTTCACGCCTAAAGCAGGGGGTATAGGCCACATATCGTTTGGGAAGTTCCTCGTCTGAAAAGATTTCCTCTCTATGAAGTCCATTGAGCACCGTCTCAGAGGTTGGGATTAAGTAGAGGTGATAGTCGTTGTCTTTAATTTTAAAGAGCTGGTTTTCAAATTTAGGGAGTTGTCCTGATCCATACATCGCCTCAGGGCGAATCAAATGAGGAGGGAGCCAAAATTCAAAACCGTTCTCTAGATGCATGTCAAGCATGTAATTGAGAAGAGCCCACTCTAGACGAGCGCCCATGTTACGATAGGCAGGCCAGCCACTGCCAGAGGTTTTGGCTGCACGTTTAAAGTCGAAAAGATGCAATTTTTCATTCAATTCTACATGATTTTTAAACTGAAAATCAAAGTCGCGCTTTTGTCCCCATGCTTTGAGACAGACATTTTCTTGAGGATCATGGGAGATTTTAATTTCTCCAAAAGGAAGATTAGGAAGCGCTGCAAGCTCTTCCTGCAGCTTTTTTTCAAGCTCGACTCTTTCATGATTAAGAAACGTAATTTGGTCTCCTACTCCCGCCACTTCTTGCATGATTGAGGTGACGTCTTCCCCTTTTCTTTTCCGCTCTCCAATTTCTTTGGAAACAGTATTTTGCTTAGATTGGAGTTGTTCGACTTGATTAATCACCGCGCGGAGCTGCTTGTCCAAAGTTACAATTGGTTGTAGGCTTATTCCCGGATCTTTTCTTTGGAGAAGTTCTTCGACTTTTGCCGTATCCTTTCTAATGAGTTTAATATCCAACATAAATTCCTTTAATTTGGCCGAATTATAATAGACATGCCATAATTGCGCATTAAAAAGGGGTTGGTCCTTAAATGGAGTAGTATAAACTCTCCAATAAAAACCGCTCGTTAAGAGCAGTAAAACAGGAGCAAGCCCATGAAGGATTATATTGGATTAGACGTATCGATGAAAAGAACTTTTATTTGTGTGTTAAACGAGCAAGGAAAAACAATCCACGAAGGGTTAGAGGCAACCGATCCTCATCTGATAGCAGGTTATCTATTTAAGCTTGGAATGGGCTGTGTTGAAAAAATCCCTAGAGAGTAGTTGAGAAAAATCCCCTCAAATAAAGAAACTCCTTTGTTGTCAACCAAGACAAACGAAAGAATTCTAGATGGGTGCACACAACGGGCGTCAATATAACAAATCTCTTATTCAAAGAGGAAGTCTTGCTTTTCTGATCGATCCCAAAAGCATGAGAACCTTGGTGCCAAAGGGGTGCCAAAGGCCAAGAAAGCGCGAGGGCGAGCTCTTGAATTTCCTCTCCAGTTCATTGAGATGCTGCTCATGATCAAGATCCACTTCCGGCCGCCTTATCGTCAGCTTGAAGGGTTTAAAGGTAAAAGTTCATGGGAAGGGGCGCCCTAGAAAGTGGATCAAGGTTCATGTGGCAATCGATGCGAGGACATAAGAAATTGCCGTGTTCGCTATCCGTGCATTGGGTGGTGACAAGAGAGCAAAATCGATCTGGGGCAAGCTCTCGGGCTACAGCCAAAGGGCACTTGTTGAGACAACTTTCTCTCGGTACAAGAAGATATTTGGAGGTCAATTTTCTCAAGGACGAGAAAACGTCAGAAGGTAGAGAGCAGGCTGAAGTGTGTGATTCTGAATAAAATGATGCGGGCTATTGCCTAAAGAAAAAAGCCCGGCTCAGCCGCAGCTTTAGGTTCTCGTCTTAAAAAGAAATTTTTCAACACAGCCGTTGGTGCCCTCTGTACAAAAAAAATGATTGTATCAAATTGGAGATTTTGCATATAGTCTATGATAGATTTTTTATCAAAATCATGAAAAAAAGGAAATTTATTTATGACTTTTAGCAAGCTTAATTTTAGCACTTTCTCTCCATTTTCTGCCTCTTTCGTTAATCATTTATCTTTAGGTGTGAATGGAGTAGCCCGCATAACGCTGGTTATATTACCAGCACTCGCTGCTGCGAATTCTTTAACACAATTGGGAGGGAAAGCTTTACAAGGAGGTTTCTCCTCAGCATCAAGTTTTATTAGTTCAAAATTAGGGGGAAATGTTAATGGACAGAAAGATAAATATTCGAATTTGAAATCACTAATCCCATCGGATTTAAAAAGATGGGCATCAAAAGCGTATCACACCTCCTTTAACACACTTGTGACCCGATTTTTTCTATCTACTTTAACAACGATCGTGAGTACTTATGTGCTCAATAAATTCCTAGGTCCTATGCCAGAGATCTACAATAATTTAGCTAAATGGAGCTTTAGTCCGATAAGATTTGATAAGGATTACGATGTAATTGGGAGTTTAATTCGCAGCTTCTCCTAAAGATGTTGATGAGGCCCCCAGGGCTTTAATGGGGGTTTATGAGTTGTCTTAATCCTATTGTGCTTGCCTTGTATTTAGAAGGCGGTTTTTTTATCTCTAGGGTTTTATAAGCTGTTTCTCGATAGAAGAATTGCATTAGAGGACAACTTTTATCGAGAAAGTAATTTAATCTAAGTAAATCCGCTTTAAAGATTTACCAAAAAGTTGGGGCCTATTTTCAATGAGATTTCGCTTAAAGAGACAAGAAGTCTGAAGGACAGTATCAAATAGACACGGCGGAGGAACTTTATTCGCAAGATCGCGAAAAGAGGTCTAAAAATATTTTATAAAGCTTTAAGCGGCTCGTGACTCTATTTGCTAAGATATCATTCCTATGCTATGATAAGTCAAAATTGATAATGGCGACCCATGAAAAAAAATGCATATCCAGTTCCTCAAAATCCTTTAATTCTCCGCTTTCATCGTCTCATCGATACCTTCGCAAAGTCTGATGACGAACGAGATTTTTATCTCGATCGTATTGAAGGGTTTATGTTTTTTGTCGATCTAGATAAAGGACAAAAAGAGCTCGATGATTTAACAACTGAATTGGAGGAGCATGCCGATAGGTACGCTCTTATTCCTAAAATGACCTTCTATGAAACTAAAAAATTTATGGAGGGATTTATTAATGAAAAAGTCTACGACATTGACACCAAAGAAAAGCTGCTCGATGTGATTCAGTCTAAAGAAGCGCGTGAGAATTTCTTGGAATTCATTTACGACCATCTTACAGAACTTGAAAAATGGCAGCAATATTATGTCGAGAGGATGAGAATTCGCATTATCGAGTGGCTCCGATCCCAGGAGTTTGTTTTTGTCTTTGAAGAAGATCTCGATATTCCTAAAATGGTGATGGAAAAAGTGAAACAGCAGCTTTTTGATCCTAAGGTAGGCAAAGATGTGGCCAGTGCTCGCGAGGCCCTTGCCCTAAAGGCCAAAACTTATTACTCCAGTGAAGCGCTTAACCCTCGGCCCAAGCGAGGGCGCCCTCCTAAGCAACAAGTAAAAGTTGAAATCGAACCCCAGCTGACAGGAGATATTTTTACTACAGTCCCCCCTCTTTGTCGAACATTCCTTTATCTGCCTGATATTACCAGTGCGACGGGAATCTCTTTCTCTTCTCGTTACGGTTCGGAAGCCGAGCTTTTTGCAAGTTTAAGGGGAACGCGTGTCAAGGTCGATACTAAATTGGAAGCTCTCACGCAGCGGCTCGAGTCGCTCCGGCAACTGTCCAATCGTCTTTCTGGTATTGAAGATATTGTAGGCGATCGTGAAACAAAGCTTCTGAAAGCTGTTTCTCAACAAGAGCAGATGTCACCTTCTGTTGTAGAAGAAGTGGCTCCGAAAAGACGTGGTATTCTCGATGTTGTGAAAGGTTTCTTACCAAGGCGTAAAGAGAAAAAAGAGGTCGCCGAAGAAGTGCAGCCTTCTTCTAAAGCGCCTGCTGTGAAAAAAGTGACTCCTATTCAGTATAAGAAGAAAAAATAATGGCTCCTCTCTTGTCAACTGAAATAGATTCTTCGCTAGCCCTTAAAGCCTTTGAGGCGATGCTTCTCACGCGTTATATGGATGAAAAGTGCTTTAAACTCTCTCGTCAAAATAAAGGGGGAACGTTTCAGCTTTCGGTGGCTGGCCATGAACTTGTAGGAGTTGTCGCTGCTCTGAGTTTAATCCCAGGAAAAGACTGGGGGCTTCCTTATTATCGGGATCGCGGTTTTGCTTTAGGTCTGGGATCTTCTCTCACTGATTTGTTGGGGGCGTTTCTTGCTCGCGAAGTTCCCCATCATTCCGGGGGACGGATGATGCCTGAGCATTTTGTTCACCGAGAACTTAGAATGCCGTGCCAGTCCAGTTGTGTCGGTTCTCAATTTTTACAAGCGGTGGGCGTTGCCAAAGGGGTTCAGCTGGTAGGACGGGATGAAGTTGTGTATGTTTCAGGAGGGGAAGGTTCTACTTCCCAAGGTGATTTTCACGAGGCTCTGAATTTTTCGTGTATTCACAAACTGGGTGTGATTTTTGTTATTCAAGATAACGGTTGGGCGATATCAGTGCCTCAAAGAGAACAAACAGCAGGGGGAAATGTGGCCCCTATGGCCCGTGGATATGAAGGACTTTCTGTCTTTGAAGTGGACGGATGTGATTTTGAAGAAACTTCTTATGCTTTTAAGCAAGCGGTGACTAAAGCACGTCGCTTGCAAGGACCTAGCTTGATCCTTGCCAAAGTACCGCGTATGGGGCCTCATAGTAACAGTGATGATCCCTTAAAATACCGTGAAAAGGGTTGCATTGAATCCGAAAAATCCAAAGATCCGGTTCCTCGCATGGAAGAGTGGCTGCTCGAAATGGGTTTTGCCCGAGCGGAAGAACTGGAAACTATGAAGCAAAAGGCTTTTGATCAAATTGAAGCAGCTGCCTTAGAAGCTGAACGCATTCCTTTTCCTGATCCATCGACGGCTGATCAAAAAGTATTTGCATCGACACCCCCTATTCTACTGAAAGAGCCTACAAAAACAGGCGAGTCGATTGTGATCGTCGATGCGCTCAATCACGCGCTGGATGAAGAAATGGATCGCGATTCTCAAGTTGTTGTTTTTGGCGAAGACGTGGCCCATGGGAAGGGAGGCGTCTTTGGGGTGACGCGTCATTTGACTGCTAAGTATGGTCCTGATCGATGTTTTAATACCCCGCTTGCAGAGTCCACAGTTATCGGAATTGCATTAGGGATGTCTCTTGTAGGTGATATAAAACCTGTGGCTGAGATCCAATTTGCAGACTACTTATGGCCTGGAATTAACCAATTGTTTAATGAAGTCGCAAGTTTTCATTACCGATCAAACGGAGAATTCAATCTTCCTCTGGTCATCCGCATGCCCTACGGAGGTTATATCCAAGGGGGCCCTTACCACTCTCAGAGTATCGAAGCTTTTTTAGCTCATTGTCCGGGTCTTAAAATTGTCATCCCAAGTAATGCAGCCGATGCCAAATGTCTTTTAAAAGCAGCCATTCGAGACCCTAATCCCGTTGTATTCTTAGAACATAAAGGGATCTACCGCCAGCGTGTATTTTGCGCACGTCCTGAGCCGGGCCCGGATGAGGTGCTTCCTTTGGGCCGAGCGCATATTGTACGCAAAGGGTCTGACATCACCTTTGTAGGATGGGGTATAATGATGTGTATGGTCATTGAAGTCGCAGAAATTCTTTCCAAGGAAGAGATCGATGTCGAAGTGATCGATCTTCGGACCATTGTTCCGCTTGATATCGAAACTGTTTTAAGCTCTGTCAAAAAAACCGGCAAACTCTTGATTGCACATGAAGCGCCTAAATTTGGGGGCTTCGGGGCTGAAATCTCTGCTCAAATCATGGAGCACGCATTCCCTTACCTCGATGCTCCTGTCGTGCGCGTCGGTGGAAAAAATTGCCCTGTTCCTTATTGCAAAGATTTAGAAGATGTTGTCCTTCCTCAGCGGCACGATCTAGAAAAAGCTCTGCGTGAACTTGCTCTTTATTAGTTTTCTTTTTTGTTTTTCAGGAAGAGGGTTCCACAGATGAAATAGAAGGTCGAGAATTTGCTGTTGTAGATGAGCATGTTCCCGATGCGCCTTTAGATCATCAAATGTCTCTTGTAAATCTTTAGCGTTTAGAAGAAGTGCGTTGAGAGTGCTTTCAATGCCTTGTAGATGATCCATGTAATTTTTTTCCTCATAACCTTGTATAAATACCCTTTTTTTCTTCTGTAGCTTAGGAGAGAGGAATATGTCAAATATTTCTTTTAAAAAAGAATGGATCGACTGATTTGATGTTGGTAGGCAATAGAAAGGTCAATAGATAATGCAAGAGAATGGAGGGTGTTTTGTATCGTATCTAGGGCTTTTTGGGGATGATTACACTCTTCTGATAGATGTGCTAAGTGGACATGTCTCAGTTTGGGGTGGGCCACTTCTAGCAGGAGGTTAGCACATTGCTGATTAGAAAGGTGTCCTTGTCTGCTTAAGACACGCTGCTTGTATACCATAGGGCGAGAGGAGGCATGCACCATGGCAGGCTCGTGGTTGGCTTCGATATACAGGTAATCACACTCTTTTAGCCGGCTTTTGACAAGTGTTGTTACAAAACCTAAATCGGTGCAAAAACCCAATTTAAGAGAGGTCGTGTTTATGGTGAAGGCAACAGGATCTAACGTGTCATGTTGGATGCTAAAAGGATGGATTTCTAAATCTCCAAACTCAAATGTTTCGCCGGTTGAAAAGATTTTAAATTTAGGAGAGTGGTCGAGGGTCTCTAAGATAGCATGAGCGGTATCGCTATTTGCAAAGACGGGGATTTTATACTTAAGGGCAATGGAGTTCAATCCCCGAATATGATCTACATGTTCATGTGTGATTAAAATCGCATCGATGTCTCTTAAGTCGACGCCAATCTGCCCGAGTCTTTCTTGGGTGGCTTTTCGAGAGAGCCCTGCATCAATCAAGACACGTGTATTTTTTGTTCCTAAGAAGATGGAATTACCTTTGGAGCCTGAGCCGAGAGGGCAATAGCCTTGCATAAATAAGTCCTCTTGTGTAACTAAAGTTGAGTCGATTTTATGGACTTTTTGAGCCTCTTTTCGATAAGATCGAGGATCTCTTCATTCGAAAGAGGTCTAACTATGAATTATGCTTGAGGATACTTTTCTTTTTCCAGTAAATGAATAAGCAGGTACTTCCCATTATGGTAAATATGGTAGAAATAAGGTAGGGATTGATAGAGGGGGGGGCTTCTTCGATTTCTAAAAGGAGCTCATCCATTTCGTCTTCTACAGAAGGGACAAAATCCCAAATGATTGTAATCAATGCAAACGCAAACAGGAGAATCCCTATCCACTTGAGGCGTTTATGGAGCTGCTTTTCAATTACGATTGGATCTGTCATTGTCTTCAATTAAAACCCGTCGAGGTTTGCTTCCTTCTTGAGAACTAATCACCCCATGCATCTCTAGTTCATCCATGAGGCTTGCAGCTCTCGCATAACCGATTTTGAGTTTTCGTTGCAAGTAGGTTGTGGAGGCACTTTGGGTTTCGATGACGATAGCCTTGGCTTGATCGTAGAGCGAGTCTCGAGGTCCGTTCCCTTCTCCTTCTTCTATGAGTTCTTGTGCCATCGAATCAAAAGAGGTGATGAGATAGTTTGGAGGGGCTTGATCACAAATGAACCGGACGACCCGGTTGATATCTTCATCGCTCACGTAGGCGCCTTGCGAGCGCATGAGGTGGGAGGTTCCTGGAGGGAGGAACAACATATCTCCATTGCCCAACAGGCTTTCCGCCCCGTTTTCGTCTAGGATAATCTGCGAGTTCACACGGCTTGCGACTTTAAAAGCAATCCGGGTAGGGAAGTTAGCTTTGATCAGCCCTGTAATGACTTCGCGCGAAGGGCGCTGGGTAGCAAGAATTAAATGGATACCTACTGCACGTGCCATCTGAGCAATACGGGCAATGGGAGTTTCAAGATCAGAGCTAGAGGCCATCATCAGGTCAGCAAATTCATCGATAATTCCAACAATGGCGGGCATTTTTTCAGGAATAGAGACATTCAGCGACGCTTCAAGCTCAGGATTGATGGTACGAGAGTTAAACGCAGTGATATTGCGCAGGCCTAAATGCTTTAAAATGTCGTATCTGTTTTGCATCTCTTTGACCATCCAATTAAGAGCGGCATACGCGCCATGGGCTTCGGTGATTACAGGAGCAATTAGATGGGGAAGTTGGGTATAGGGAGTGAGTTCGACTTTTTTAGGATCTATCATAATGAGTTTGATGTCTTCGGGGGTGGCATTCATTAAAATCGACATAATGATGGTGTTAATACAAACCGATTTTCCAGAACCTGTCGCACCGGCAATCAGGCAATGGGGCATTTTAGCGAGGTCACTTACAATGTTTTCTCCAGAGACAGTTTTTCCTAAGATAACGGGAATAAAGAGTTTTCGAGAGCCTTCTTGATAAGAGGTGAGCATTTCTTTAAAGCTGACTTCTTGAGGGTAAGGCGCGGGGATTTCGACGCCGACGGCGGCTTTTCCTGGGATGGGCGCAATAATGCGAATGGACTTTGCTTGGAGTTTGAGAGCTATGTCATTTTCAAGAGTAGTAATTTTTTGAACTTTTACACCTACTGCAGGATGGATTTCAAATGAAGCAATAGTGGGGCCACAATTAATATCTCCCACTTTAGCTTCAATCCCAAAACTCAGAAGAGTCTCTTCCAAAATATCGGCTTGCCGTTTGAGCTCTTTTTTGAGAGAGGGTTGGTCGACTTTTTTTGCACTGGTAAGAAGCGCAGAAGGAGGAATTTCATAGCCGCCAGAAGAAGAGCTCCCATAGGAAGAACGCACGGGGCGGGGGGCTTTTTTTTCTTCTTTCTCCGAAGAGGTGCGAATGCGAAGCTCTGGAGCTACTTGCACAGAGACAGGAGATGAAGATAGTGAAATAGGTTTGGATAAACTTTTTTCAATCCCTTCAGCATCAAAAGCAAGCTCTTTTTCTTGATTTTGTGCTTGCAACATACGCTGGATGAGATCCACAATTTTTACATTTGTTAAGAACAAGAAAGAGATGATGGACGTCATTGTAAAGGTGATGCCTACTCCTAGGTTCCCTAAAAGTCTCTCCATATTATAGCGGGGTAGATCGTGATAAAGGTAGTAGAGGGGTACACCACCTAAATAATGTCTTAAAGAGTCATGCGGATAAGGGAGCTGGAAAGAAAGGAATTCAGATAAGATCTTATGTTTAAGGGCTCCTGGAATCGGCGTGCCGAGCTCAGCACATAAGTTGAGCAGTATTCCAAAAGAAATCGTGAAAAGGCCCATATAAAAACATTTGGAGCGTAAAAAGGGAACTTCTCCTTTAAGGAGGTAGTTCCAACCCATCCATCCTAAAAAGCCTCCAATGGGATAAATGGTGAGGCCGAATAAATAAAGTAAGATCCACGCATAGCCGTGGCCTACAATGCCGAGCCAGTTGGTGGTTTGATCGGTGATGTCATAGCTGAAAAGGCAAAGTAAAGAAACAAACACTCCTAAAAGAAGGGCGACTCCTTTGGCCTCGGGTTGTGCTTTGGAAGTTACTTTCGCTCTCTTTGTCATCTTTATAAATATAGAGTTAACAAAATTGCGACAATCAAGCAATACCAGGCAAAGGGTTTCAACACTCCTTTTTCAAGAAGGGGAATGGCGAGTCGTACCATTCCTAGTCCTACGATTGCGGAAGCGCCAAAGCCGATTGCGCAGCAAGAGATGTCGAAGGAGGGTTGATGGGTTAGCTTGAGCATTTCAAGGAGGGCACCCCCAGCCACAGAAGGAATAGAAAGAATAAAAGAAAAGCGGACTGCTTGCTGAGTACTGAGACCTCTGAAAACACCGGCTGTGATAGTACTTGCACTACGAGAAATCCCTGGAACGAGAGCAATACTCTGCATCGACCCGATCCAGAGAGCGTCTTTCCAGGAAGGGTTTTTTGAATCTGTTTTAGACTGACGTCCTGCCAAAAAGAGCATGAAGGCTGTGACCAGAAGACAAGCTCCTAGAAGATGGGTTTCAGAGGCCCATAGCCTCACCGGTTTTAAAAGAAAATAGGCAGGGATGAGAGGGAAAAGAGCTACCATATAAAGAAACAGTTGGTTGGGAGTGTGAAAAAAAAGTTGCTGGAGATCTTTTCGGAAGTAGACTAAAAGGGCTATGAGTGTTCCCAAATGGCAGGCAAGGTCGAAAAAGGCCGTTTCTTCGCCTGTAGGAATTTGAAGCCATTCTTTAATAATTTTTAAATGGGCTGAAGAGCTGATGGGGAAAAATTCCGTACATCCTTGGACAAGGCCTAGTATGAATGCATGTAACCAGCTCATGAATGTTTCCTTTGAAGAAAATGGGGCGATCGACGGGATTCGAACCCGCGACATCTGGAACCACAATCCAGTGCTCTAACCAACTGAGCTACGATCGCCACTGTAGAGAGTAAAAGTGTAAATGATCAAAACTGTTTAGGTCAATTTAAGAGATCATTTCAAAAATTAAGTTTAACAAAAATAGGATTTGTCTAGGAAATTTCCATTCTTTTCACGTTTTGAAAATAGACCTCGTGCTTAAGCTACAGTTCAGTCGCTTTTAGCTTAAGCAAAAAGTCTAATATTTTCCTGTTTTCTTAACAAAACCTCTTTCGCAAAAAATGGCAGATTCATAAAATATCAACGGCGGTGCCTGATACGAGATCACTGCAAGGACTGTTAATATGCTTCACAAAAATACGATTCTTTTGAGTGCACTGTGTTTCTTAAACGTGGGTGGGTTTGCAGAAGGACCTATCGAGATCAAAGAAACAACCTATACGATCAATTTTCACGACGTTCCAGTGGTCGAGTTTATTCAATTTGTGACCAAGATTTCCGATGTGAATTTTATCTTTAATCACCACGATCTCCATTTTAATATTACCCTTTCCTCGGGTAAACCGGCCTCGCCCGGACAAGTGGTGCGTGCTCTTGTGCAAATTCTAAGAGCGCATGGTTTATCAATTTCTCAGCAAGATGGCTATTATGTGATTCATAAAGGAGCGGAAGAATTTCCTCCTTTAAAGAGTTATGAAAAATCTCATGAAGGAACGCCTTCTAAAGGAAGTGGAGGGGAGATTGTGGATTCCTTGCAGTCCCTACCTCTCATCGGGTCTTCCACCGGGGAGCCGCTCTCTTCTAGCTGGAGCTGGGGGGAAAGTAAACCTAACTTTTTAGTCTATAAATTGCAGTACCATGATGGAAATGAGATTGAAGAAACAGTGCGAAAAATTGCGGTAGATTTAGCAACAAAGCCCACGACTTCACCGAGCTATTTAAATGTTTTAAAGTCTGTGCAATGGATTAAAGCAACCAACTCTTTGGTCTGCTCGGGGGATGAGGAATCGCTCAAAAACGTGAAGGAGTTATTGAAAAACTTGGATGTTCCGCTCCGACAAGTCTTTATTGAGATCCTTGTCATTGAAACAGATGCGCGTAATTCCTCTGACTTTGGTCTTCAATGGGCTGCAGGGGGACGTTATAAAGATAGCATCGGGATGGGAATGGGTAATTTCCCTCCCTCCCAAAATCCCAATCCTTTTGCTCTTACCTTCCAAAATATTAATGGAGGCACCCCCCCCACAGGTCCTCAGCAGATCCCTCTTGGGAATGGATTTGATATGGGAGTAATAGGAGATCTTTTATTCCATAAAGGTCACTCATTTGTTTCACTGGCATCGTTGGTATCAGCTCTACAAGCGGATGGAGATACTTCAATTGTGCTGAATCAGAAAATCATCACCCAAGACAACAAAAACTCCAAAATCTTTGTGGGAGACAATATTCCCTTTACGGGCTCGATTGTACAAACAACCGGCGCTAGCCAGCAAACCACGGCTAATGTCGAGTACCGTGATATCGGGGTCAACTTAAGCATCACCCCGAAATTAGGAGAAGGCGATATTATCACTCTCGACTTAAACGAAGAGATCACAGAGGCAATTCCCACAGGAGCTAATAACGTTTCATCATCAGGGGTCACAGGAATTCAGACCACAAAAACGAATATGATGACCCACGTTCATGTGCCTGATAAGCACTTTTTAGTGCTCAGTGGCATGATCCGAAATGCTAAGAGTCAACATAAGGCGGGAATTCCCTGTTTAGGAGGGCTTCCTGGGATTGGTGCTCTCTTTAGTAAAACGAAGAAGCATGATGAAAAACGAAATGTCATTATTTTCGTGCGTCCTCACATCATCAAGTCTGTGGATGATTATCGTCGTATTACAGAGAATCAAGAAGAGCTGTATCAGAAATTATCGCCACCAGATGCGATTGAGCAGGCGACCTCTCTCGTAAAATAAGCCGAACATCGCTGTTAAGGATAAAAGGGCCCAAGAAAGTGTAAAGAAGGGCACTCTCCATTGAAAATCAAATAAAGCGGGTGGGTTACAGGCCACTTGCAGCATGCAGTCAGTTAAAATTTCGGCTATTTTTAAAAAGGGAGCTGCGAGAAAGGGAATAGCGGCCAAAAGAAGTCCTGGAATTAAAAAGAGATAAGCCAGAGAGACAGCGGCAGGGAGAAAGAGGTTATAGACTAGGCTTAAGAAAGGAAATTTATGAAAGTGAAAGAAGATCAGGGGAAGCGAGATGCAATGGATGGCAAGATTAAGAGCCAGGGTTTCTCGGCAGAAAAAGGCGAGGATAGACCCCCCGCGATCGATAAGCGGAAGAACACGAGATTGGCTGAAAGAGCGAGAAGGAAGCCCTTTTTTTAAAAAGTCGCGCAACGAAGGATATACGATAAAGATCGCGGCGGTACAAAGAAAACTGAATTGAAATCCCAACTGGAAAAAGACGCAGGGGTCTAAGAGGAGTTCCCAAATTAGGGCTCCACCTAAGGCATTGAGAGGTGTGATTTGGAATTTTCGGGCATGCGCTATTGCATAAAGAGTTACGCTTACCCATGCGCGTTGGATGGGGGGAGAATTACCTAAGATCAACGCGTAGGTAGTGAGAAGCGCAATGAGTAAAACAGTTCCTCGATAGCCAGGTAGGATGACTTTGAATACCATTTCTAGCAAAAGCGCGAGCAAAGAAAATTGAAATCCTGAAACGCCCAGTAAATGAAGAAGCCCGAGGCGGTTAAATTGAAGGGCCATCAGCCGGTCATCGATTTCGCCTGTGACCATCGAAAGAAGAAAGGAAGCAGTTTCCTTGGAAGAGAAGATTTTTTTAAACTGGTGCCGTACTTTATCTTTGATTTGAAATCTCCACTCTGCAAGGGAATAGGTGGAAGAGAGAACTTCATAGGAAGAGGGTTTTAAGACATAGGTTGGAAATTTTTTGGGAAGAAGCCGTCCTTTGATCATCAACGCGTGGTGCGCAGACGGCCGTGGTTTATGAAGTGGGGTGTAAATTTGACAGGGGATCCGTCTCCATGTTTGAGATGATGTCATAAATGAACTTAAGGTCCCTTTTGTGAGGTACGAAGTTCCAAAGGGAGAATGACTATAAGCCACAGATTCGGGAATAAAAATCCCCTTTCCTTCTACCCCTTTTTCAGGAATGGAGGGAAGGGTGACTGAAAATGTCGCAAAAGCAAAGCCTACAAGAAAAGTAGCAAGAGAGAAGATCCACCGTATTTTCCAAAGCAGAATGAGACAAGTGAGGATAATAAAATAAACTGGATGAAAAGAAATCTTGCAGGAGATTCCCAGTAGAAAGAGGAGCCCATAGTAAAAGAGAGGATAACAGCTCATACTCAAGAAAAATGGTCAGAGTATAATGTTATTCCTTCTTTTTAGGAAGACGGGTTTCGATCGAAGAGTAAATCAAGCGAGCGCCTCTTTGTCCTGTGAGATAAAACAGGATCCACTCGAGCATGACAGTCAGCCTATTGCGGAATCCAATGAGATAGACAATATGAACAAAGCACCACATGAACCAGGCAAATAAGCCAGAGAATTGGAATTTTCCGATCATGGCAATTGCTTTAGCTTTGCCGATAGTTGCCATGCTCCCTTTATTGAAGTATTTAAAAGGGGGTCTTTTTTCTTTAGGAATCTGATTTTTAATGAGGCGGGCGACATATCCTCCCTGTTGAATGGCAACAGGTGAGACAGCGGGGAGAGGTTTTTGATCTTTTCCTATACAGCAGGCCGCATCACCGATCACAAAAATCTCCGGATAGTGGGGAATAGATAAGTCGGGTTCGACAATGACGCGACCTTGGGGGTCAAGAGGTGTATCCAACGTTTTAAGTAAGGGAGAGGCTTGATTTCCCGCAGCCCAGATGATATTTTTACAAGGATAGAAAGTTTCTTCAACATAGACTCCCTCCTCCGTGACATTCGTAACTTTTTTTCCTTCGATCACTTCTACTCCCAGCTTTTCGAGGTCGCGTCTGGCGCGGGCTGCAAGTGGAGGGGAATACATCGGAAGGATATGAGGGCCCGCTTCGATGAGATAGATGTGGGATTTGCTAGGATTGATACGCCGAAAGTTTTTAAAGAGAGTTTTATGTGCAATTTCTGCAATAGCCCCTGCCATTTCAACTCCCGTAGGACCTCCCCCAATAATCACAAAATTGAGATATTTAGCCGATTCTTTCAAGTTATCAAGACGTTCCGCCTTTTCAAAGGAGATTAAAATGTCTTCGCGGATTTTAAGAGCATCTTGGATGGTTTTAAGACCCGGAGCATATTGCTCCCAGGCATCGTTGCCAAAATACGAGTGTCGGGCGCCCACCGCTAGGATCAAACAATTGTATTTTATTTTTTCTCCATTGGCAAAAAAGATCTCTTTATTCTTTTTATCAATACGCACTGCATCTCCCATGATGACCGTAACATTTTCATAGGCTCGAAAGATTTCTCGGATCGGAATCCCGATTTCTCCGGGTGAGAGGGCAGCGCTTGCCACTTGATAGAGAAGAGGCTGAAAAAGGTGATGGTTGGTTTTATCAATGATTAAGATCTCAAAAGGGGTTCTTTTAAATGCCTTAGCAACATTGATTCCGCCAAATCCAGCTCCGAGAATTACGACTTTGGGAGATGTCATAATTTCTGAATATCCTATTTGCTCTTTTCTTCCAAGCTACGCGAATCATGGGCCCTACGAGATTCATGAAAATAGGCCAAAAATTGTCATAAAAGCTAAGAACGTTTAGTTACGCACGAAGATCTATTAAATCGTTTACATTGCAAATTTCTCAACATTTTGTTAACATTTTGGCGCATTTAGTGAGGGTGAGGGGTCCGGAAGGAAAAATATTCAGAGCTTGAAATAAATGTGATGAGCTAGCCATTTAATGATAATATTCGGTTAAGAAAATGCGCAGCCTACGAGCACGCCAAAAATTGGGAAGTTCTCCTTACTACTCAGTGGCGTAGTATTTTTAAGCGTGCACGAGATTAAGGGGGACAGGTAAGTGTGAAAAAGGTCATTCACAAACTAAAAGTCAAAAATTTATTGGGACTCCATGCAAGACCGGCAGCGACAATTGCTAAACTCTTACAAGGATCGAAATCTCAAGTCACTATCTCCTACAAACAAGAAAGTGTGAATGCAAGGAGTATCATGAGTATTTTGATGCTAGCGATTAAAAAAAATAGCCTTATTACCTTAACCGTTGAAGGCGAAGATGCGGAAGAAACTCTGTCGAAATTGATTACCGCATTTGAGTCACAGTTTGGAGAGAAAATTAATTGACCCCAGAAGATGAATTAAATCTTGAGATTTATATTAAAGGAGCCCCGGTAAGTGAGGGTATCGCAATTGGGATTCCTATCTTCCTTTCTTCAGAAGGGGAAAAAGTTCCAGATTTTCCTATTAGCACAGGTGAAGTGGAGAATGAAATTGCGCGATATCGCCAAGCGCTTTCATCGAGTCGCCAAGATTTGAAAAAGCTTCACGATAATTTAACGCAAGAGGGCTCGAGCGAAATAGCCTCGATCATTGGAACCCATATTGAGATGCTGGATGATCCGTTGATGACTACACACATGGAATCCAAAATTCGGGAAATGCTTAAAAATACGGAAGCTGTTTTCCATACTGTGATCCATGATTATGAACAACGCTTTAGTGCTACTTCCGATGGTTTTTTTAAGCAGCGCCTGTCCGATGTCAGAGATTTATCTCAGCGCGTTCTTCGCAACTTATGCGATTCGAATAAACTCTCATTTGATAAAGTTCCTCAAGATGCCATCGTCTTTGCAAAAGAGCTCATTCCTTCTGATACTGCTTCGATCCAAGCTTCTCGTATTAGCGCTTTTGTTACCCAAAGCGGAGGAGGCACTTCCCATGCGGCCCTCATTGCCCGGGCTAAAGGGATTCCGTATGTTTCGAGTGTGAGCATGGAAGTTCTAGAGAAAGTGAAGGGAAAATGCGTCATTGTAGATGGATTGACAGGTGATATTATTTTAAATCCTTCTAACGATACGCTTGAAAAGTATGAACAACTGAGAAAGCGGCTGATGAGGCAATATCAACAACTAGAACAAGATAATAATCTCGTGTCCGAGACCCTGGATGGTTACAAAGTAGATCTGTTTGCAAGTATCAATAACCTCAGCGATATGGAGCTTGCACACCATTATCGGGCCGTGGGCGTGGGCCTTTTCCGGACAGAATACCTTTTTTTAAAAGATTCCTCCCTCTTCTTCAATGAAGAAGGGCAGAGAAAGATCTATCAAGAAATTTTCGAAAAGGCCCAAGGAATGTCTGTGACTTTTCGAGTGATGGATCTAGGAGGAGATAAATATTCAGATATATTTCCTGAGATATCCAAAGAGCTCAATCCTGTTTTAGGGATTCGCGGAATTCGCTTTCTTCTTCGCAGACGGGATGTGTTTAAAACCCAACTCCGAGCAGTTCTTCAAGCTGCTGTCGGTCACCAGGTACGTCTTTTATTTCCTTTTATTACTGATATTGAAGAATTGAGGGAAGTTAAGATGATTATTCAAGATATTAAAAGAGAGCTTTACGAACAAGGCGTTCCATTTTTAGATCCTATCTCCTTTGGATGCATGTTAGAAGTTCCCTCTTCGGTCCTTGTGTGTGATGCATTGGCCCAAGAGAGCGATTTCTTAGCATTAGGAACCAACGATTTGATTCAATATACACTCGGGATTGATCGGAGTAATCCTAGCATGAGCGACTTTTATTACCCCACTCATCCCAGTGTGATCCGGATGATTCGGATGACACTTATCGAATCCAATAGATACTCAAAGCCTGTAACTATTTGCGGGGAGATGGCTTCTAATCCTTTATTTACGTCTCTTCTATTAGGTCTGGGTGTGCGTCAATTCTCAGGTGCCCCTCGCTTTATCCCTCTGATCAAAAAAACGGTCCGACATTTATCATTGCTCGATGCCGTTGACATTGCAGAACATGTGCTTACTTTAAAGACTTCCACAGAGATTTCTAATTATTTGCAAGAATCCTTCAAGAAGTCTCAAAGAGAATGTTCTTAACAGTTACTATTTTAGACCTCTTGCTTAAGCTAAAATTCAGTCGCTTTTAGAGGCTTTGTTGCACAATTCAGCGTAAAGTCGATTTCCCCCTTACCCCAATCCAGTGTAGTGCACCCCATTTGTCAAGCTTGAAAAGTAGGAGTTTTTTGGCTTTTGAGGGGATGGTTTTTTAGTCATGCGACTTTCCCCTTGTATTCTTCTTCAATTTGCACGGGTGGTGTATATCCTAATGACAAGTGCAGATAGCGGGTGTTATAATAGTGAATCCATTCCTTGACGGCTTTTTCAAGCTGCGATAGGCTTTGATATTCCCTTGTCCAGATGAT
>DAIDHO010000003.1 GCA_027459675.1 Parachlamydiales bacterium
GTCCTCTCGGCGACAATGTCTCGGTGAAGCTTGGATTGGCTCCTGGGCATGCCCTACCAACTGGTACAGCTTCTCATCAAAACAGACAACAGGCCGCTTGGCATCGTACTCTTCTTCATAGAGATCTAAAACGTTTTCCATTCTACAAACATACTCAGGATTTACGCTGGGGATGCACCAACTTTTCGTTTGCCACGGTTTAATTTTATCTTTTTTAAAAGGCGACGTACTGTCTCGTCTGATATAAAATCGACTAAATTAAGCTCTATGCATCTTCCGGCAAGCAATTGCATTGTCCAGCAACTGCGTCCTTCGGGTGGATTGCTACAGGCTAAGGCAATCAAATGCGCTCTCTGTTTCCCTTGCAGTTTTGCAGGTCTTCCTTTTCGCTCTTTGTCGGTTATCGCTTTTTCGAATCCCTCGATACAATACTTACGCGCAGTGTTGTTGACATGTGAGTAAGAACACTTAAGCCTTTCTGCTATTTTCTCTCTCCTTTCGCCTTTATGACTCATCAATAAGATCTGCGCCCGTAGATAATCTCTACTCAATCGCTTTCCTTTCTTAAGAAAGTTTCTTATTTTCTCTTCTTCCTCTTTGCTCAAGTGTACAATGTATTTGGTCATAGCCCCTCCTGTGTTTGAAGAGAAAACTATATAGACATTAAAATATTTAGTAAAGACTTATGTGGTCAGGCACTACGCTTAAGCGCACCCAAAAATTCCACTTAAATTTAAGAGGAGCGGCTTAAGAACAGGGGCAGTCCTCCAATCCTTGCAATCCTTGAATTGAGAAGTTTTTTTAAGAATGGGGATGCATTTGTCTTCCCACTGGAAATATTTTTGGGAAGCATATTCCTCTCCCCATTTTTTCTACTCTACGAAGTTTTGTGGGATTAACCCTATAAGGTTGGAATCTATTTAAAAAATGAGGGTCATCAAAATTTGTTGCTCAGTTTCACCCAGAGCTTTAGAATCATTCGACTATGGAATACACTATCCCAAAGGGAGTTTTTGATATCCTACCCTACGAACACAAGGAAGAAGATCAATGGCGCACTTCAGATCGATGGCACTATGTCGAAGAGGTGATGCGGCATACGGCAGATGAGTATGGTTTTAAAGAAATCCGAACTCCTCTATTTGAGCGGACTGAACTGTTTGTGCGAGGCGTAGGTGAAAGCTCTGATATTGTCTCTAAAGAAATGTATACTTTTTTAGACAAAGCTGAGCGTTCGATGACTCTTCGACCTGAAGGGACTGCTTCTGTCATGCGTGCCTTTGTTGAAAAACACCTACATCATGCACCGGGGCTTTCGAAGTTTTATTATATGGGACCGATGTTCCGGTATGAACGGCCCCAGGCAGGGAGATACCGACAGCATCATCAATTTGGAGCCGAAGCTATTGGGATTGGAAAACCTGAGCAAGATGTGGAGGTGATCGATCTTCTATGTGAACTTTACCGTAGACTAGGGCTGAAAAAATTAGTGGTCCACCTGAATTCTGTCGGTGATGAAGCATCGAGAGCTTCATATCGGGAAGTACTTTCTCAGTTTCTAAAGCCCCACTTCGATAAGCTTTCCGAGGATAGTAAAATCCGCTTTAATAAAAATATCTTACGCATTCTTGATTCCAAAGACCCGAGCGATAAAAAAATTTTAGAGGCGGCTCCTTCTCTTATGGAACATCTGTCTGAAGAAGCACGCGCCCATTTTGAAAAAGTACAACAGCTTTTAAAAAAAATGGGGATTGCTTTTGTCATTGACCCAAAACTCGTGCGAGGTCTGGACTATTACAATAAAACCGTTTTCGAAGTGATCTCAGAAGGGTTAGGGGCCCAGAATACGGTGGGAGGCGGAGGCAGGTACGATGGTTTAATTTCAATGTTGGGGGGTCCCTCTCTTCCTTCTGTAGGTTTTGCAATGGGTATTGAGCGTCTCCTTCAGACGATGGAGCATGAAAAAATTACTTTCCCCGCCTCCTCTCATCCCGATCTTTTTTTTATAGCGATAGGTGATACAGCTCTCGAGATTTGTTTTCAGAACGCTCTCAAGCTGCGACATCTGGGATGGAAGGTCGAAATCGACCTTTCAGGAAAAAAGATCCAACACGGACTGCAACTTGCCAACGCTCTCCATGCAACGTATTGCGTTATTGTAGGCGAGGAAGAGCTAGCCAAAAAACAGATAGAAATCAAACATATGCACACCCATACTTCCCAACAAATTGCATGGGATGATCTTGAAATTTTCTTACAAAAACACGTGAAAAATTTATGAGATTTGACTATCGAAGAACTCATACATGCGGCCAATTGACCCTTTCTTCATCAGGACAGCGCGTCACACTCTCAGGATGGGTCCATAAAAGGCGCGATTTAGGCGGTCTCATTTTTATCGACCTTCGTGACCGCTTTGGTCTTACCCAACTTGTTTTTGATCCTAACTTAAATAAAACGCTCCACGACAAAGCTTACAAAATTCGTTCTGAATGGGTGATTTCCGTACGAGGAACAGTAAAGCCAAGGATAGAAGGAATGGCCAATGTACGAATGGCGACTGGAGAAATCGAAATTTTAGTAGAAGAGCTGGAAATTTTATCTTCGGCCAAAACCCCCCCTTTTTCTATCTGTGAAGAGATGATCGATGTGAAGGAAGATCTCCGACTTAAGTTCCGCTATTTGGATATTCGTCGAGGAACCATCGCTAAAAATCTGCTCGTGCGTAATGAAGCGATGCATACGATACGCAGCTACCTGTATGAATACGCTTTTGTCGAAATTTCGACCCCTATTCTTGCCAAATCCACACCTGAAGGTGCTCGCGATTATCTGGTTCCTTCAAGAATTTATCCCGGTAATTTTTACGCTTTGCCTCAATCTCCTCAAATTTTTAAACAGCTTCTGATGGTAGCGGGCATGGATCGATACTATCAGATTGCCACCTGTTTTAGGGATGAAGATCTTCGCGCAGATCGGCAACCAGAATTTACACAGGTGGATATTGAAATGAGCTTTGGTATTCCTGAAGATTTAATGTCCCTTATAGAGGGGCTGATGGAACGTCTTTTTAAAAAATATCGAGGCATTGAGATCCTCACCCCTTTCCCTCGCATGTCGCATGCTGAAGCCATCGAATTCTATGGCACCGACCGTCCTGATCTACGCTTTGGAATGCCGCTGATTCGCCTGGATGAAATTGTCAAGAATTCCACTTTTACGGTGTTTTTAGATCAGCTTGCTAGCGGTGGATGTGTCAAAGCAATTAAAGTGGCTGGTGGAAGCACTATCTCTCGCAAAGAGATCGAAAAATATACAGAATTTGTGGCTCAGTTTGGTCTGAAAGGGCTTGCCTGGATCAAACATTCGGAAGAAGGCATGTCTTCGAGCATTGGGAAGTTTTTCTCTGAAGAATCACTGCACGCCCTCTTTTCTAGAACAGAACTTGAAAAAGGAGATTTATTATTCATTGCGGCGGGCCCTGATGCACGAGTTAATCAAGGCCTTGACCATTTAAGACGAACCGTGGCCAAAGAGCGCAATTTAATCGACACCGAGAGCCTTAAGTTTTTGTGGGTGGTCGATTTTCCACTTATGAAATGGGACCCTGAACAGGCACAGATAGAAAGTGAGCATCATCCCTTCACAGCTCCTCATCCCGATGATCTTGCTCTTCTTGACCACGATCCCCTCAAAGTCCGTGCCCTTGCCTATGATCTTGTCCTTAATGGATATGAGGTAGGAGGAGGCTCACAAAGGATCCATCAAGGAGATCTGCAAGAGAAAATTTTTAAAATTCTGCAGCTGACGCCGGAAGAGATTCAAGAAAAATTTGGCTTCTTCGTCGAAGCCCTGAAGTATGGGACTCCACCTCATTTAGGAGTTGCGCTAGGACTAGACCGACTTGTGATGATGCTTTGTCAAACGGATCATATCCGCGATGTGATTGCTTTTCCTAAAACGCAAAATGCCAGCGACTTAATGATGCAGGCCCCCTCGCCTGTTTCAAAAAAACAGCTCGATGAGCTGGAGATTAAAGCCCAGCCTGTTGAAATGGCTTGGAATTAACCCTTCGAGATAGTAATTTAAAGAGATGAGGTCGTTATGAATAAGTTTCTTTTATCCTTTCTGTACGTGAGTTTCTTTTTCTGCCTACATGCATTATCTGCAGAAGAAGCTACTGCTGCCTCTGCTGCAGAAGAAACAGCTCCCGATAGCAAACCGAATGTTGCTAAAATCTCCGAAGCTTTTGGACATCTTCTGGGGAGAAATCTCGATGCTATGGGCATGAAATTTGATATTGCGAAAGTGATCAAAGGACTTCAAGATGCTGCGGAAGGAAAAGAATCTCCTATGACAGAAATGGAGTTCTTTCAAGCAAAAGCAGCAATAGAAGAATCGATATTTAAAGAAATCTCCTCTACCAATTTAAAAGAGGCGGAAGCTTTTCTTGAAAAGAATAAAACAGAAAGCGGAATCCACATTTTAGAAGAAGGAAAGCTCCAATATAAGATCTCACATGAAGGGAAGGGAGCTGCCATCGAGGAAAATTCAATTCCCCTTGTTCGTTATACAGGTAAATTTCTAAATGGCCCTGCTTTTGGCTCACCGAAAGAAGAAGAAATCATTCACCTTGAAGACGCTGTTGCAGGACTTCGAAAAGGTCTTATTGGGATGAAAGAAGGAGAAAAAAGAACAATCTTTATCCATCCGAATCTTGCCTATGGGTCTCATGGTGGCAATCTACCACCCAACTCACTTGTTACCTTCGAAATTGAGGTGGTTCAAGCCAACGCCCCTTATGCAGAATCTTTGGATTCTCTTTCCCCCACAACACCTAAGACGAAAGGAAATCCTGAAATTGCAGCCCCTTTTGAAGAACCCAAAATCATCCGCTAATGGATTGTAGGTTATATATAGTACCCATCATCCATGAAATTAAAAGCGGCCTACACTTCTCCAAAAAGCGATGAAATATTAGTGAGAAATACTTCTCACTATCCGACTGTGGTCCTGTATCAACCCCAAATTCCTCAAAATACGGGAAATATTGTTCGGAGCTGTGCCTGTACAGGTGCTTCTCTCATCCTGGTTCCTCCTCTAGGCTTTAGTATCACCGACCGTTGGCTCAAGCGAGCAGGCCTCGATTATTGGGAAGGAGTGTCGGTAAGGCAAGAAGACCATTTTGAAGAATATCTTGAAAATCTTAAAACTCCGATTTACTTTTTTTCTTCAAAAGCGACAAAATCGTATGCAGCTATTGACTTCAGTCCTGATGATCATTTAATTTTTGGGTCAGAGACAAGCGGTCTTCCAAAGGTCCTTCATGAAAGATGGGAAAGTTGTTTTTATAAGATTCCCATGAAAGAAGGGGCACGTTGCTTAAACCTTTCGAACTCTGTCGCAGTTATACTCTATGAGTCCTGGCGTCAACAGCAGTATGTATAATAAAAATGGTTATATTCTTTAAACGTTCTCTATCCTTCCAGATGCTTGTTGCTTCAATGCTTGGAATTTTTCTAGGAATTTTTCTAGGAGACCTCTGTTCTGTCTTTGCCCCCTGGGAAAATGCCTATATCATGATTTTAAAAATCACTACGATTCCGTATTTAATCTGTGCTGTAATGCATGGAATTGGAAGACTAGCCCTTTCTACTGCTAAAAATATCTTGTTTAGAGGATTGATCTTTATCAGTTGCATGTGGGCCATCAATATTATAACCATCTATGTCACAGTTTATCTTTTTCCTCAATCAAGTGGAATGACCTACGCTGCCTACAGCAACGTCAAGCCCAGCACCATCAATTTTGCAGAACTTTTAATCCCAGATAATATTTTCTCTGCTCTTTCTAACAATTTAGTTCCTGCCGTTGTGGTTTTTGGACTTTTGATTGGAATTTCTCTGATGTATGTCAAAGACAAACACCCTTTTATGGGCGTGCTCGATACCATTGTCGAATCTTTGACAAAAATCACCGGTTGGATCAGCCGCATCACCCCTATTGGAACTTTTTTAATCTTGGCAGACAGAGTTGGAACGATCCAACTTGCGACTGTCAAGCAAATTAGCACCTATTTAGTACTCTATATTTTGATTATTTTACTTCTGGTCCTATGGGTTGTCCCCCGTATTGTGGGGATGCTGACAGCCATCCCTGCTAAGCATTGGATTAAAAGTTTAAGTCCTTTGATGTTAGTGGCTTTTACAACTAATTTAGTCATCGTTACACTTCCCTTCTTAATCGAGGTTATTAAGAGAGAAGTTGATCATTTTTATCGAAAAGAAGAAATCCATAAAAATGATCAGATGGGAGATCAAATCCAAGGGATTGTTTCTGTAATTTTCAATTTGCCGTTAGGCTCTTTGTTTATTGCTATCTTTGTTTTCTTCATTGCTATCTTTTACAACGTTCCTTTAAGTGGAGATTCTCAAATTCAACTTTTTCTTACGACCTTCTTAACGAGCTTAGGAGCTATTGGCCTTGGCTCTTGGATCAATTCACTGAATTTTTTACTCGACACTTTAGGGCTTCCTCTCAGAGCCATTGATACCTATCTTGCAACACTTCCCTTTACAGCAGGTTTTCAGTCCATGATTTCAGTCATGGAGATTGCCAGTCTCTCGCTTGTGATTGCTCTGAGCTGCCACGAATTTTTAAAATGGGATTGGAAAAAGATTTCGCGGCAAACAGTGACTACCCTGATTCCTGTATTTGGTTTTATCATGGTTTTCAAACATTGGATTCATTTGCCCCCGATTGCGAATCCCTCCAAAGGCATTTCCGAAGTTTCTGTGGCAAAACCCATCCCTGTCAAAGTCTATTCTAGAAAAGAACCGCTTCCTCCTCCTCGGACAGGAGAGCCTTTTGAGCGCATTCTCTCCTCCAAAGTCCTCCGTGTAGGATATAATCCAGAAGCTGTTCCCTTCTGCTTCCCCAACTTCCAAGGAGAATTAGTAGGCTACGATATGGTCTTTGCCTATACATTGGCAAAAGATTTAAAATGCAGCCTAGAGCTGGTTCCCATTCGACTTGCAAACCTTGCACAAGAGCTGAATGAGGGCCTTTATGATATCGCCATGTCGTCGGTGACAATCAATGAAGAACGCCTTCAAAAAATTGCTTTTACAAAACCTTATCTAAAATCCCGCATTGCCTTTGTGATGAAAAAGAAATATAAAAAAACGTACACCTCTCTCCAAAGTATTATCGATGATCCCTATGCTCGGATTGTGGTTCGGCATGGAACCGCCTATGAAAACCTCGCTCGATCCCTTGTTCCTGATTTCAAAATTCTCACGATTAAATCATACGCAGATTATACCACCCATTATCCCGACGATGTGCTGCTGCGAGGAGAGTTTCAACAGATCTCCTGGAGTCTCACCCATCCTGAATACATGGTCGTCTTTCCAGAGCCAGAAATCTCCACCGATATTTTTGGATACGCGGTTTCTCAAGGCTCCGATAAATTCCTCACCTATCTCAACCTGTGGCTTGATCTAAAGAAAAATGAGGGCCTCTCCGAACAGCAATATAATATTTGGATTCTAGGGCAAACTGATATTTCTACGCTGCCCACCCGACGCTGGTCCATTGTTCACAACGTCTTCGGATTAAATTAATTTTTTGAAATTTATCTCATCGACCCACAAATGCCAAGGCATAAGGAAGGGGGTGGATCCAGCCTCTATCCTTCCTATGAATTTTTTTATCAATCGATGAGGCACTTTACAAAACTTCTTGTGGAGAAAATGGAGCCCATATACTCTATGTACTTCAACTATTTGATAGGGTTACAGATGAAAGAAGCTCTAAAGGCGATTTTAGATATTCAAGAACTTGATATGAAAATGCTTCGTCTAATGCGGGTCAAAAAAGAGCGCCTGAAAGAAATTGAGCAAATTGAAGCGCTTCGCAAAGAGCTTCACGAACAGCTCTCTATGAAAGAAAGTGAGATTACAGACCTCAACAAGCACGTCATTGCTTACGAGCAAAAGCTCCAAGAGATCGGTGATAAAGTTAAAAAGCTGGAATCTCAACAAAGCTCGATTAAAAAAGTGGAAGAATTTAATGCCCTTACTCATGAAATGACGGCTTTAGAACGAGAGAGAATCGCGACAGAGCAGAAAGTATCCGACCTTGTTGATAAACGCGTTGCAGAAGAAGAGCTTCTTACGAAAATTAAAGAAAGCCTTCAAGCTTCCGAAATCAGTAGCCTTTCTCTTGAAAAAGAGATTAAAGACAGCATACAGCTTATCAACACCGAGGGGTCTTCGCTCAAGGCAGAACGTGAAGAGCTTGCAAAAAGTGCAGATGTTGAAACCCTTCGCATTTATGAAAGATTGTTCCGCAATAAAAAAGACCGCGTTATTGTCCCCATTGAAAATCGAACTTGTAGTGGGTGCCACATTGCGCTGACTGCACAACATGAAAACGTCGTGCGTAAAGGTGACAATCTTGTCTTCTGCGAACACTGCTCGCGTATTCATTACTGGCAACCCGAAGAAGCGGCCGTAGAAGGGGCAGCTTCCGCTACAAAACGCAGACGCAGACGTGTTGCAGCGTCCTAATGTTGATCTTTTAACGGGAAAGTAGGCAATCGCTAGCTATTAACATAGCTAGAGGAAAGTCTGGACTTCACAGGAGAAGATACCAGTGAAAGACTGGGGGCCGTAAGGCTACGGAAAGTGTCACAGAAAACACTCCGCAACCTCTTGTTACAAGAGCGTTGATAGGCTGAAAATAGAGATTTTGAGAATCTCTCACACGTATTGAAAGATACGGTGCGATAAACCCTATCTGAAGCAAGAAAGACTCTCCACTAAAGGGTGTGCTCCGCACCGGAGAGTCTATAAAATCGCTTGAGGGCTTTGGCGACAAAGCTCCTAGAAGAATGATTGCTCACGACAGAATCCGGCTTAACGCTTTCCCGTTTTTTCCTAAGTACACTAGGGGGTGTCTTCAAAACATTATCCATACTAGAACACATGCAATCATGACCATCCCTTTGAACATATCAACTGTTTCCTCATAACGTGTCGCAATACGTCTCCAGTTTTTTATCTTTTGAAAAAAGCACTCTACTAAATGTCTCTCTTTATACTTATCCTTGTCATATTCAAACCTTTCGATCCTGCGCCCCTGATTCGGAATAACGGCTGTTTTCCCTTTAGCTGTAATCAACTTCCGGAGCTGGTTCGTATCATATGCACTATCAGCGATGACATTTTCTGATACCTTCCCTTCAAGGAGTTCTTCGGCTACTACACTTTCATGCATTTGCCCTTGGGTCATCACTAGATCAATTGGATACCCCAGCGCATCTACAACAACGTGAATTTTTGTTCCCCACCCTCCTCGTGTCTTTCCTATTGCATGCATCACTTTTCCTCCTACCGCACCCATTGCATGCTGATGCACTTTGGAAATCGTCGCATCAAGGATATGTGACTCGTTGTCTGCATCTTTTTTTTACGATTCCCCACATTTTTTCCCATAAGCCAGCTTTCGACCATCGGTAAAACCGAGTATAGACTGTCTTCCAAGATCCAAACTCTTCTGGCATGTCTCTCCAGGGAGCTCCTGTTCTCATTACCCATAGAATACCTTCTATAACCCGATGGTCATCTTCCCTTGGACGCCCCTGCTTACCTTTCTGAGAAGGTAGCACTCCTTGTATCTTCTCCCAATCTTCCTTCCGTAACATCCAGCGTATCATACTTGTCCTCCTTACTCGATCAAAAAAAGAATTTACAAGAAAAATGTTTTGAAGACACCCCCTAGACTTGTTTCGCCTCTCTCAGGGTGTGTCCAATATCATGCTCCAATTGATAATATTTTTGAAAAAGGAGGGATAAAGCTTCGATTTGGTTGAAATGAGATGTTGCTAAAAAAAGTTGAGCCTCTTGCATTTGCAGGTCGGAAAGATTTCCACTTTCATATTGCACTTCCGATTCTTCTAGCATTTGATGGGCAAGGAAAAGGTTTTGTTGGGCATTTTGGTAAACAAATAAAGCTAGTTCAAGTTCATTTAAATCTTCCCGAATTACCCTTTCAAGCTTATCATTCTCCAAACTGTAGGTAAGGCGGGCTGCTTTACCCAATGCGGTTATTTCCTCGGATTTTACTTCTCTTTTTAGGCTATCAAAAAGAGACCAAGACAACTGAATGCCGCCAGCCCAATCATTTTTTTGACGGAAAAATTGCCCATTCACCGGTTGATAGTATCCATAGTCTACAAATGCCGAGATTTCAGGTAAATATTGGATTCTCGATTGCACTCTTTTTGCCTCGGCTGCTTGCACAAGAAGAGACGATTTTTTAAGTTCTGGCCGTGTTGCTTTGGCTTGATGAATAAGATGCTCAATCTCTTCTTCTTGAAATAAAGAAAGATGAGGAAAAGAGGAGCCCAATGTATTTTCTTTTACATAGGATTGGATTAGCTGTTGCTTTTGTGTTAGAAAAGGGTAGCTTCCGATGGAAGGGAACCCTCCAAAAGAAAGCTGTGCCTCTTCTTCGGGGGAGAGATGAAGTGCAAGCGAGAGCTCATGCCGGGCTTGCATCATCTTTTTTCGACTTTCTAGTTGGTTTGAAATTTCTTTAGAAATGGCTGATTTTGCTTTTGCTACTTGTAGAGGAGTCGCTCGTCCACTTTTCAAGCGTATTTCTTCATCTTCATACATTTTTTGCAAATAGGCTAGCCGCATCCTTGCTAAAGAAACCTCTTCCTGTGCAATTCCCAACCACAAGTAAGCGGTTCTCACTCCTAGAAGGGTGTCGTTCGCAATCATCTCTTTTCCAAGGAGGCCCCCTTTCTTCCCAATACGCGAAAGTCTTAAATTTCCCAACAGATCAGAAGAGAAAATAGGTTGCGTGAGAGTCAACTGATTGGAAAACAAATGTTTTTGCCTTTGAAAAGAAGAGATTTTTTGCGGCTTTTGTAAAATAGCTGCCATTGATTCAAATGTTACATCTGGAAACCAGGCGAGGAACGCCTGTTTATATTGAGCGTTGTTTTGTTGTGACTGAAAATGAGTAAGTTGGATAAGAGGACTGGATTGCAAGGCTCTCATTTCAGCTTCTTGGAGGGTGAGGCCATGGAGAGATGTTAATCCCAAAAGTAAGAGTAAAAATTTCATCAAAATCCTATTACATGCTCATAGCAAAGTAGAAGGTGATCTACTCCATTCATAGCCCGGTGGGGGGTTGCTTCGGGGGGAAGATTATAGATAGAGGCGATTTTGTCTTTTGAAAAGCCCGTTTTCCATGGAAGTTTGGTTTTCTGTATTCTTCCTTCTCGGATCGCCTCTGCCCAGTACATCGAGGCAAAATCGAGCCAGTAATAAGGCCATTTAAACTCTTCTTGAATTTCAGGGTCGATAAGTTGAGAAAAAAAGATTCGGTCAAACGAGGGGTTTTGGCAAATAAAAACAGCCGTTCCGCGATTTATGTGATGTTTCTGCAAAATATTGGTAATTTCTTCAGCGACTTGGGTAGGAGAAATCCCTTTTTCGACCATCTCATAAGTAAAACCATTCACTTTCAAGCTTGAAGGATCACTTACTTTCCAAGTGTCTAGAGGTTGTCGTACAATCGCATCGTATTTTTCGAAGATTTCACCGGTTGTCAAATCAACAATTTTAAAGGCGATTTCAAGCACCTTGTGGACAAAAGGATTTAATCCATTCGTTTCAGTATCAAGAAAAATTCCGAGCACTTTCTACTCCAGAAAACCTTTAAATTTAGCAAAAGGGTTTTTTTTTGTCAAAAAAATATTGCCTTCCAGCAGGGAAATCGCATTATAAGAAAAAATTGAATAGGATCTGATTCTGAGATATTGCGATTTTTGGTCTTGACACTTCAGACCTATACAAGTGCATTAATAGCTTTTATCTGCTCATAAACTCTTAAACAAATACAGTTATTGGAATGAAGTTTTACTTTTTGTTCAGAATGGGTTGTATCAGAATCTAACCTTAATTCACGAAAACGTTTGTATGCAAATGCCAACACCTTAATTAATCCATAATGATGTTTTTTTGTAATATGATGGGATGTGTGTAAGAACGTGGGAATTTCATCAGTGTGGAATTGAATCATCCTATCACAGACCGTTGGAGCAATTAATTGCATTTGAGTGTTCCAGTATTGTAACTTGTTTTTTACGAACTTGGGAATGAAATCGGAAATGATAGAATGAAAGTGCCGACATGTGGCCCCAAGTTGATTAAGATTTTTCATATCCTCTTCTATAGAATCTGTTCCCACTGTAAGTAATTGAATTATTTGGAAGTGCATCTCATTGGGTAGATCCCAAATATTTGTATTATTTGTTATTGTCATAATTTCTCCTATTATTAAAAATTATAAAATATATTATATGCATATATAACAATATTTTCAATAAAAATGTAATTAAAAAAACAATTTATTCTATTGATAATGAGCCACTTGGAACGTTGACTTTGTTTTATACTGCCACCAATAGATTGAGACACGGATTTGCGGTAAACTTAAAGGGGTCAAAATAGCATTAGAAACAAAAACAAAGAGTGACACGGAACAGTTAAAAAAGAGACGATTTTATAATATTTTAAGTTATTTAAAATGAACAAGTTAATAATTAAAATAAATAGATTTTAAATTTTAATATATTTAATATAAAATATATTCTTAATATTAAATCAATAATTTGATATAATTATATTGTAAATAAACCATTTTAATAAAAAATAAAATTTAATTTATGTTTAATCAAATAATAACAAGTTTTAATCAAATAATATTAAATTTTTTCAGTCCTATTTTTAATTATGAAAGAATTGAAAATACTGAAAATAAGCAAACTGCTTCTTCGTGCACTCCACCGGCTTTGGAGCATGAAGATTATACATATTCAATGATCAGCGAGATCGACCCCACAGTCAAGTTCCATGAAACAGTCTGGACTGTAACGATGGTTATAGACAAACAGTTACCCGGGATTCATGCACGTATTGTGATTGAAGGTTATGAGGAAAAGATAGGAAGATTTTTTCAAATCGCTCACTTTCAAGGGGTTAGATTTTTTAAAGATATGAAAAACATGGGTGATTGTTGGCTGGGTTTTAAGAAGAAAGGGAACATCCTTTTATCGGAGCGAAAAAAACCCCCTCTCAGTCTAAAGGGTTATAAAAGCAAAACAGATACATGGCGTTGCCCTAGAGAAAAAGTCGAAAATATGATCCACCAAATTCAGTCCGAACAAAAAATGGACATGTATTTTTGTATTCTTGGAAATCGATCTATTTTTAACCATGAAGTCGTTATATTGAATACAGAACATACTGAATTGCAAAAAATGCAAAAAGAAGCTCCTCAGCTTTTCAAAAAAATTTATTCTTTACACGAAAAACAAAATATCGAAGACCGTCATTTTACTAAAGGCGATATTAATTTGGTCCCTAACAGATACTTTCTTTCAAAGCTGTATTATTGGCTTACTCAAAAAAAAATTAAAAATATAATAAAATTTTTTCCATACCTTAATACATGGCTAAAACTCGTTATGTCTCTATACGTTGCGTCTAGGCTCATTGACACTCCCCGTATCTTAGTTGAAGACAAGGAAATCAATGAGAATGCAGCAAGCATTTCTTTAATGAGTAAATACGTAAAAAAGACGACGCGAGCTCCTGACAGTTGTTTCACTTGGGCACGTGATAAGATGAAAATGCTAGACATTCAAATGCCTGAAAGACCTTTGGACCGACTTGTTAGCATTTCAATTTTATATGTCAATAAACCGATTCTACATCAAAAGAGTCGTATTGAAAAATTCAGTTAACACAGTTAGAGAAGCTGCCTAGTCTCAAAATATTAGGCAGTAGCTCTCATCATTTTGTTCAGAAGGACATATTTTAGCTGATTTTCCAGGACTATCCTCTCTTGAGGCTGGGAAAATGCACGCTCTCCAAATATCTTCTTGTACTTTGAAAATACCGTTGCTACCCAGGCAGGCAATAGAGGTTAGGTTATAAGTTATTTAACTTTTTTGGAGATACTTTCTAAGTATAGTTGTATCTAATATTTTTAGGAGCCTTGCAGCCCTCTTTAAAAAATGGTATAGTTGTTGATATGCCTCTCCCCATTCAAAAATTACGTGAAATTGTTTTTCATTTTCTCTATAGCAACGATTTTGAAGCGTTGGACGAGGATGTGGTGCCTTTTTTAATGCGGCATCATCAGGTGACAAAAAAATCTCTCTTTCAGGCGCAGGAGATTGTGAAGGAACTTAAAAAACACCGTACAGAGTTGGATGGGGCTATCCAGCTTCATTCAAAAGAGTATGAGTTGGATCGAATCCCACGGGTGGAGAGAAATGTGCTTCGTTTAGGAATTTTTGAAATCATGTATTCTAAACAAACACCCCCCAAGGTAGCCATCAGCGAGGCGCTTCGCTTAGCTCGTAAATTTGCAACAGCAGAAAGCGCTCAATACATTAACGCGGTTTTAGATTCGGTGTATCAAGCACTGCGTGCTCCTGAGGTTTGAAGCTATGCAGTTTGAAGAAGGCCGTTTGCTGAAAGAATTCACAACCTTTGGCATTGGCGGGCCTGCTCAATACTTCATCGAGGTGAGTTCAATCTGTGCCCTTCAAGAAGTGATTCGGTTTTGTCACGATAAAAAACTTCGTTACTTTGTTTTAGGAAAGGGTTCCAATTCTCTTTTTAGCGATCAAGGATATCAAGGCGTTATCATCTTAAATAAAATCCGTTTTCTAGAAGAGAAAGAAGGAGAATTTCACGTCGGAGCAGGCTATAGTTTTTCTCTATTGGGCTCACAGACAGCGCGCAAAGGGTGGGAGGGGCTTGAGTTTGCGTCAGGCATCCCAGGAAGTGTAGGGGGGGCTGTTTTTATGAATGCAGGTGCGAGTGGCTCCGAGGCTTTCAAAACCCTCACCGAGGTCACGTTTGTGAATGAAACAGGAGAGGTTGAAATTCTTGCTAAAAGTGCCCTGATATGGGGATATCGGCATACCTGTTTTCATGAGAGAAAGGGAGCAATTGCAGCGGCCCGTTTCCAATTAAAGTCTTCTCTTGAAGCGCGCAAGAAACAATTGTCGCTGATCGATTACCGCACCAAAACCCAACCTTACTCTGATCTATCGGCCGGTTGTGTGTTTCGCAATACCCCCTCGGTTTCTGCGGGTAAACTGATCCAAGAATGTGGTCTTAAAGGGTATTCGATAGGAGGGGCACAAGTCTCTTCCATGCATGCTAATTTTATCGTCAACAAACAGTCTGCAACGGCCGCCGATGTATTAAATCTTGCGCACTATGTTCAGAAAACAGTTCATCAAAAAACAGGACATTTTCTCGAGATGGAAATTCGGGTAATTCCTTATAATTAATCGTTGTATGAAAAAAAAGATCCTGGGGGTTAATCCATGGGCTGATATCCATACGCATACCCAAGCTTCGGACGGCTCGTTTTCTCCCCAAGACCTTGTCACCCATGCCAAAGCTTGCGGCCTTTTTGGCCTTTCCATCACGGATCATGATACAATAGCCGCCTATCCAGAGGCTCTTGCAGTTGCTCAGAAAATAGATATTAAATTGGGAGTGGGGATTGAGTTCTCGTGTGTTTTTGAGGAGCACGATGTCCATTTGCTCGGATACGATTTCGATTTGAAATCTCAGGGAATTCAAGAGTTATGCCTGCGGCATCAAAAGAGGAGGAAGAATCGAAATCTGATGATGCTGGAAAAACTTCGCTCGGAGGGAATCGATATTTCCTACGACGATATCAAAGGTCCTGGAGACTCCAGGGGCCGTCCTCATATTGCCTCGGTGATGGTCCAAAAGGGGTATGTAACTTCTATTAAAGAAGCGTTTTATCGGTATCTAGGTGAGGGTAAAACATGTTATGTGCGAGGAGAAGGGGTTACGGTATCGGAAACAATCGAGATCATTCATGCAGCTGGCGGAAAAGCTTTCATTGCCCATCCCCACCTTTTACCCTCCTCCTTTCCTATTCATCTTCTTTTGCAAGAGCCTTTTGACGGAGTGGAATGTTGGTATGGGACCCTTTCTAAAAAATCAGCAGAACCGTGGGTGGAAATTGCCCGGCAAAAGCAATGGCTCATGAGCGGAGGCTCCGATTTTCATGGGTCTTTTAAATCGGACTCTAGGTTGGGCTGTAAAGGAGTTAACGAGGAAACTTTTAAGCAGATTTTTGAGATGGTATGATTCAGCATGTTTTGCAAGACCTTTTTTCGCGAAGATGCCGGGCAACCTCGAAAAAGCAAGAGGATCTGCTGCAGGTGATGCAAGAGTTGAGAAATCCTCACCAGGATTATCCGACCATTCATATTGCTGGGACGAATGGAAAAGGATCGGTGGCGACAAAAATTGCAAGGACTCTCGAATATGCAGGTTATCGCGTGGGCCTTTTTACCTCTCCCCACCTCCATCGCTTTGGAGAGCGTATCCAAATTAATGCGGTAGAAATCTCAGAAATAGAAATTGAAACGCTTCTCATACCCCTTCTCGAGCGGTTTTCAGGTTACTGTTTTTTTGATTATACCACTTTTTTAGCATTTCAGTATTTCAGCTCTCAAAAAGTCGACGTAGCGGTGGTGGAAGCAGGGATTGGAGGGCTTCATGATACGACCAATATTATCCAGCCCCTGATCTCTATTATCACCTCTGTTGCCTTTGATCATTTAGAGCTCTTAGGATCTACATTAGAGGAAATAGCCTTTCAAAAAGCAGGGATTATTAAACCGGGCGTCCCTATCGTGATTGGACCTAAAGCCCGTTTAAGCCTTATTTATGAGCAAGCAAGGCTTTTAAACAGCCCTCTCATTGAAGTCCCTCCTCAACCGGGCGATTACGATCGAGAAAATGAAGCTATTGCCCGTTCCGCCCTTCAACACCTCGCTCCCTTTTTCTCAATTCCTCCTAAGGCCCTCGAACAAGGATTGAAGTTCAAGCCTCCCTGCCGCTTTGAAAGAGAAGGCCGTTTTGTCCTGGATGTGGCTCACAATGTCGAAGGTGTGGCAAGTCTTCTCAAAGCGTGGGAGATTCATTATCCGGGTCAGAAATTTGTGGGAGTCGTTGGATTTTCTTCTGACAAAGATATTGAATCCTGCCTTCGGATGATCGCTCAGAAAGCAGAGCACCTTTTTCTGGTCTCTGCCAAATCTAAGCGGGCGGCTTCCCTTGAGAATTTAAAGGAAATTCTTGAGAGAGCCCGGATCTCCCATTTTACAGCGTGCGTAAGCATCAAAACTGCGATCGATCTAGCATTAGCCAGCGATCATGATGTCTTGGTGTGTGGGTCGTTCTATATCATGCAAGAAGCTCGTAAGCAAATCTTGAGGCTCCAGATACGCTAAAATAATTTTTCGTTGAGCAGGAGTGACTCTTTTCATGAGAAGACGTAGAGCTCCTCGATTGTTATCTGCAAGATAATCGGCAATTTCTTCAAGCAGCTCTTCTGACTCCATAAGAGAGACCTCATCTAACAGCAGCTGCTCTACTTCTTCACCTCGAAGAAAAGCCTCGGCTTTTTCTAAAACAAGTTTGGCAGCTACAAGGGCGCGCCGCTCTTGGAGAGCGGGGCTAAACTCACTTAATATTTTAGAGAGGTGTTCTTTAATTTCTTTAATCTGCTCAGCAATGGTATGGACGTCTTTCTTATCTAGGACTGCCTTTAACTGATGGGTTTCATCTTGCAGAACTACCACCTCGTGTTGAAGGTAAGAGTCATCGACCTCTCCGTAAAGAGTAATGGCTTTTTGCCGGAGCTGTTCAAAATAAGATTGAGCGAATTGATGAACATGCGTGGCTGTTCTCTCCATTGAAGAAAGGTGGTATGAGACTAGGTCCAATTCTTCCAAGAGGCGCTCTCGCACTTCATCAGTAATTGGCTCGGATTCTAGTGTATTTTTCACGGATGAAAGTACTTCTTCAACACGTGTAAAAGTCTCTGCTAGGACAGAATAAGGACTTGATTGTATGTTAAGATCCATATTTTACACCTCATACTATTATATTAAAAATTAAAGCAAGAGCCTATTAATATCCCACTATTTTACTCTATTTTGATTTAATTAATAATACTAATAATTATTATAATAAAACAAACTAACTTGTAATTATATATAACTATAACTAAACTAAAAAATTTAGTTTAATTATAGTTAATAAGGTGGGAGAACCTTCATTCCACGTTGTCCATTCAACCTGATATAAAAGATTTTTTGAAAACTCTTGGAGAGCTTGTTCTTCTTTTGCACCTTCGGCATGGCCGGGGTAGCAGGTAATAGAAAGAGCTCCTCCTGCGGGAAGCATTATGAGGGCCTTAGAAACGCTCAGCAGGGTCGTCTGCGTTAGGGAGGTGAGTCGTTTATCTCCTCCAGGCAAATATCCCAGATTATACACAATAAGCTTAACTGATTCATCCTGAGGAAGATCCGTATGGCATTGATGAAGAAAAGTCACATGAGAAGCTTGAACATATTTTTGGGCTTTTTTTAAAGCCTCTTCCTGAATATCCAGTGCATAGACATGACCCTGAGGCACCAGTGCGGCAAGCACTGCCGTATCTTTTCCATTTCCACAGGTAGCATCGATCACATGGTCTGTGGACTTCAAGTGTTTTTTCCAAAATTGATGAGCTTTTTGCAGATGAGGTTTCATACGGTTAAAATATACCAGGGTATTCGACTTGCATGAAAGGTTTGAATTCGATAGGCTAGATAGCCTATCTCGGGGTATTAGCTCAGTTGGTTAGAGCGCCACGTTGACATCGTGGAGGTCAGCTGTTCGAGTCAGCTATATCCCATTCCTATGAATGTATCCCTTGCTTATATTCTTGCAGCCTCCTTGAAAGAACTCTTTCCAGACACCGAAATCCACCAGATTGTAGCTACGCCCCACTGTTTCTTTTGCGATATTCAATTTAAAGGCACTTTTAGCTCCTCTATGCTTCCTATCATTGAAGAACGGATGCGTCAGTGGATAGAAAAAAAACTTGTTTTTGACGTCCTTACCATGACACCTATGAATGCAGTTCAGATGCTTCAGTATTATGGAGATAAAAAACTGGCCCAAAAAATTAAAAAGCAAGAAGGGGAGGTCACTCTCTTGCATTTAGATCGGTTTTTTTTTCAAATCACCGATCAGCCTCCTCTCAAAACAAATGATGTTGTTTTTTGCAAACTGGTCTGTTTTTGGCCTCTGAAGAAAGGTCTTCGGCTCCTTGGCGTTGGAGGGGCCTCAAAAGAGATATTAAAAGCTCAAGCCTCTTTGATTAAGTCTTTTCAAAATCCTCAATTAATTTTAGAAAAGGGCGGTTTTGTGAGCTGGGTAGGGGAAAATCTCATCTGGGAGTCTCAGGCAGAAACAGCAAAGGCAGCCATTAAGAAAAAAATTGGGCAGCTTTATCAAGGGTTTGAGTATGTCACTCTCCCCGATTTGGAGGAACAAGAGCAAAAAAATCTTTTGCTTGAATGGATACGCTTGAGAAAAAAGGGAGGATTTCAATTTCGAAAAAAGAAATTAAATGGAACTCCAAAGGAGGCGTGGGATGTCTCTCTTTCTCCAACAGACCACGGATGGGGATGGGCTCGGACAGAGGATGATATAAAATCGTACTTGCATCTCATCACCAAATTCCTTACAATTTTCTCCTTTGATTACGAGATAGTTAGGAGGGGCTGTTTGAGTCCTCATTCTAACACTCCTTCTGGAAGTCTTCCTTCTAGAATGGAGTTTCAAGTAAGAGATCGTTTAGGTCGCCTGTGGACATTGTCCACCTTAGAATGGGATCGAAAACAAGAGTTGGTGCAACTGACGTTATGCCTTTCATTTGAAAGGTGCCTAGCGCTTCTTGCCGATTTAGATAGTGAAACGTTATTGAATAGGTGTAAAAAACTTGAGAATTAACAGAGAAATTCGTGCATCGCGTGTGCGTGTGATTGATAAAGATGGTAATCAGCTGGGAGTTTTAACTTTAATGGATGCCATCAGCCGGGCAGAGCAAGTGGGATTAGATCTTGTCGAAATTTCGGCGTCAGCAGACCCTCCGGTTTGTAAAATTATTGACTTCGGTAAATACCGATATCAACAAACGAAAAAAGAAAAGGAAAGCAAAAAGTCTCAACACCAAGTCAAAGTGAAAGAGATTAAGGTTAAGCCTAATACAGATGATCATGACCTTCAAACAAAGATGAGACATGCTCGAGAATTTCTTGCAAAAGGAAATAAAGTCAAAATCACGTGTGTGTTTAGAGGTCGGGAAATGGCGCATACCGAATTTGGGGTTCGCATTGTCCAAAAGATGTGTGATGACTTAGCAGATATAGCAAACCCAGAGTCTCCTGCCAAATTGTTTGGCAAAATGCTAACTGTGGTGCTTGCTCCTGGAGCAAAAAAGAAAGTTTAAAAATAAGGAATACTATGCCTAAGATGAAACCTAATAAAGCTGTCCTCTCTCGTTTTAGAGTAACGGGAACAGGAAAAATTGTACGCCGCAAGCCTGGCCGTCGTCACCTCCTCGCAGGTAAGGCAACCAAAAGAAAACGTCGTCTTCGAAAAGATGCCCTTGTTGATAAAGGGTTCACGAAGACCTATGCAAGATTAATGGGAGTTTAAAATGGTTCGTTCAACTAATGCAGTCTATAGTAATCGCAAACGCAAACGTTTGCTTAAGCAAGCTAAAGGGTTTGTCGGAGACCGTAAAAATCACCGACGCCAAACTTCCAACGCGGTTCTTCAAGCGATGGCTTATAACTATGTCGGACGTAAACAATGTAAACGGGACTTCAGAAGTCTCTGGATTAACCGTCTAGGCGTAGGGGCTAATCTTCACGGTCTTTCCTATAGCAAATTCATACATGGATTAAAAAAGTGTGGGTGTGGGATTAACCGAAAGATGTTAACCGAAATGGCGATCCACGATCCTGCAGGTTTTGCAGCTGTTGCAGGACATGTTAAAAAAGCCCTTGCTTAATGTAAGGATCTTCATGGATCACAAGGTCGGAGAAGTTCGGGAGCAATTTAAACAAGAGCTCAATCGGGTTAAAGATTCTAAACAGGTCGAGCAGCTTAAAGTCCGATTTTTAGGAAAAAAAGGACCTCTTCAAATGCTTATGACTGAGCTCCGAGAGGTTTCTTCTGACCTGCGTCCTCTCCTAGGCAAGAAGCTCAATGAGCTCAAAGTCGAACTCGAATTTCTGTGCGAACAAGCCCTGACAGGTTATAAAGAAGCTGAGCTTGTAAGGCAAATAGAAACCGAAAAAATCGATATCACCCTTCCAGGTAGGCGACAATTCCAAGGAAGGATGCATCCTATTTCGCACCTTATGCAAGAAATTACCGCTATTCTTCGAGGAATGGGATTTACCGTCCAATACGGCCCTGACATCGATACCGACTGGTATAACTATGAAGGCCTTAACTTTCCTCCGGACCATCCTGCTAGGGAAATGCAAGACACTTTTTATATTGATGCTCGGCGCCTGCTTCGCTCGCATACCTCCAATACCCAGCTCAGGGTAATGGAAAAAACAACCCCTCCTATTCGGTGTATTGCTCCTGGCACTGTGTACCGGAATGAGAATATCAGCTCTCGCTCCCATGTTTTTTTTCATCAAGTCGAAGGACTTTACATCGATCGAAATGTCTCATTTGCAGACCTCTTTTCAACCATGCAGGAATTTTGGAATAAACTTCTCAAACGAGAGATCCAAACGCGCTTTCGTCCCAGCTACTTTCCTTTTGTTGAACCAGGTCTTGAAGTAGACGTCCAATGCACCCAATGCAACGGAAAAGGGTGTAGGCTTTGCAAGCATTCAGGATGGCTAGAAGTTTGCGGAGCCGGGATGGTTCATCCCGAAGTATTGCGTAATGGGGGAATTGACCCTGAAGTCTATGCGGGGTATGCCTGGGGGATGGGTGTCGAACGTCTTGCGATGTTAAGGTATGATGTCAATGACATCCGTCTCTTTGCCGAGAATGATCTCCGTTTCCTTCGCCAATTCTAGTATTCTGGTAAGCTTTTTCAAAGGCTAAAAACAAACCTTCTATTGGGAGGCCTTCAAAGATGAGCCTATCTTAAGAAAATCAATAAGAGCAATGACAGAAGCTGCAATACCACATACTGTGAAAAAAATTCTGTCTCCCTTCAAGTCTAACACTGATTTTTTCAACACAGCCTAGTTGAGAAAGTATGGCCAGCTGAGATACAATGTTACACGGAACAAAAAGATATTTTAAAAACAATCTTAGATCAAAGACAGTAATTTTTTATTTATGGATGAAAAAAGTTTGAAACATTATATAAGAGAAATCAATTGCTTACTTAAAGATTATGCCAGACAAGCAAAAGTAGATGCCGATCATCCGAAGGAAGGTGATTCTGCTGACTTTAACGCCGGATTTCTTATGGCTTATCATCAGGTGATTGCCACTATGAAAAACCAAGCTCCTTTTTTTGATCTTACACACGAAGAACTCAATTTAGCTGATATAGAGCCTGAGCGAGATCTTGTCTAATGCGCATTTTAGATGATTGACCTGCTCCCCAAAAAGTAGTCCATATTAAAGTTAAGATTCGTGTAAAAATTTAACCTTAAATAAGGAGCACGAATCATGAAGAAACGGTTTACAGAAGAGCAGATTTTACAAGTCCTCGGAGAAGTCCGGGCAGGAGCCAAAGTCGGAGAGACATGCCGTAAACATGGATCTCTGAGGTCACTTACTACAAGTGGAGAAACAAGTTTGGGAGCATGTCGGTCTCGGAAGCAAGAAGGCTGAGAGAATTGGAGAAAGAGAACCGTAAGCTCAAGACCCTGCTAGCCGACTCACTACTCGAGATCCAAGCGATCAAAGATGTTCTGTCAAAAAAGTGGTAAGCCCGAAGGCAAGAAGAGCAGTCATGAAATACCTTGTTCAAGAACACAAGATCAGCGAGAGAAAAGCCTGTAAAATAGTCCAGCTCTGTCGCTCTTCGGGCCGATATCAAATCAAAAAAGATGCTAAAGAAGATGAGCTGTGTCGAAGGATCCAAGCAATAGCAGAAGAAAGGCGCCGCTTCGGCTACCGCCGAATCGGCTATCTGCTAATGAGGGAAGGGTATAAGATCAATCACAAGCGAGTCTATCGGATATATAAGGCCCAAGGCTTAGAGGTGCTAAAGCGCAAAAAGAGGAGAAAAGCAGTAGGATCAAGAGTCCCTCCATAAGGTTTTAACAGCAGCAAACCAAAGATGGTCGATTGATTTTATGACAGACGCTTTAGCAGATGGAAGAAGAATCCGGCTGATGACAATCGTCGATGATTTTACCAGGGAAAGCATTAAAATCGTGGTAGAAAGGTCGCTCAGTGGGCAAAGAGTTATCCAAGAGCTGTCTGGAATAATAGGGCTGCGTGGAAAACCAGAGGAAATCCTCAGCGATAATGGAACAGAGTTTACTTGTAATGCAGTTTTAAACTGGGTACAAGAAACAGAGATCAAATGGAGCTATATCCAGCCTGGAAAGCCGATGCAAAACGGGTATATCGAGAGCTTTAATGGGAAACTGAGAGATGAATGCTTAAACGAAAATATGTTTGAGACGTTAGCAGAGGCAAGAATTTTGGTAGAAAGATGGAGAAGAGATTATAATGAACAAAGGCCGCATAGCTCTCTAGGAGGATTAACACCAGAAGCATATGCCAAAAATCAGCGAACTCTTAACTTAGCTGTGGTCTAGCTTAGGGGGCAAGGTCATTATACTCGCGCCAGTTGCGTTTACCCATCTTTAGAACTCCTTCGTTTGTCTTGCAGGAGAGCAAAGGAGTTTCTTTATTTTAGGCCTTTTTCTTCAAGTTCTCTCTCTAGAATTTTTCAACACAGCTTTAGTGGCCCAGGACTTGTCATGGGCTGAGAGCTGAACAAATACAAAATTTTTCTAAAACAAACTTATAATTTATCTTTCAATTCAATTTTAGATATACTTGTTTTCGACTTTATTCATTATTGCTATAAATTAGATAGACTTTTAAAATTGCTCTTGCAATTTTCATGAAAAAAGAGATCCAACATGAGTAGTATGATATCTTATATAGTAGGAGCAGTATCTAATCTATTATTTCCATCTCTTCCTCGAGAGAGCGAGATTTTGAGAGAAATACCTTCTTGTGGGGCAAAAGAATGGAAAGAGCACTTAAATCTGGATATACAAGAGCCTGTCATCCCCCAAGAACTTCAGAATGCTTTGGAAACTCCTTGTCCCTTTTGGCCTAATAAACTGGTCAAAGAAACACATATACTATGCTTAATTCCCAATAGTATAACTCCAAAGAAATTTTATGAGATGGCTTCAGATCAAAGATCTTATTCTCAAGAGATTCCCACTCAACAACCTGCCAACCCTTATTGGGTTTTGATTACAAAATATCCTGTACCAGAAACCTTTCACCTCGATTTTGAAAAGCAAAAAGAACTGTTAGCTGGATATAAGTATGAGGCGCCAAGCATGTTAGAGGCAGTCGCTGCTGTAATTGCGGCAAAAATGCTAGCAAATATTTCCATCTATCCTAACACTGCCCTATCCACAAGATGCAAAGAAGAGTTTAGGTATATGCGGGTGACAATTGGAGGAGATCCTTCCGTTCCTTTCTTTACTTATCTAGACAATTCGTATGGAGCAATAGGCATGGCTGGTGTCCGTCATTGACTTGCTTTATAGCAAATCAGGAAAAAATGAATTCATTTTTCCGGGCTTGGTATTATATCCCTTCCCTCTCTTGTCTTGTATATAAATCTAAAAATTTCAGAGTCAGCGTCAAGGTACTAATAAACAGTGTAGTTATAAGGAGCCCTATAGCCCCTATGTTTCGCATACTACCTTTCTGTGGTTGTGTACTCCTTATTGGTGGGAGCAGTGTCTGCTGTGTTTGTCGTGATACTAGTGATTGCTTCCTAGTTTGATCAATGATATCAATAATGTTATCGAGGCAGTGTACAGCAATTGCTGAGCACAAACCGCCCTCATTCATTACATATCCAAATACCAGTCCTGGTATCATCTTTGATAAGAAGTTTATATCGTCTATATTAAGATGAGCCAGTCCAAAAATAATAGAAACACAAACAAGGCTGATTACTTTGGCCATTTTAGAGCTGAGGATACCAGAGCCTTCTAAAATAGCTGCTCCACCTCCTTGGATAGCAAATCTAAAAAGAAGTTCCTCACAAATTGGGTCTATTACTAGCCGACCTATACGATCTGTATAGATAGCCACCTTTGTTTGAATTTGATTAGTTACCTCTATGGGAGCAGGTCTTGTACTGTCAGCTACTATTCTCGAATCAGCACTGCTAAAGAGATATCTACGGACAAATGGTTCAACCACTTTGCTGCTCAGCTGGGGGAGTACTTTATTCCGCAGGAGGCTCCAAGGTTTCCCGTGTACATACCCTAAGAAGTATACAATGACGGCTTCTTGAATTTTTGCAACAAGGGAGTTTTTAAGCAAAGTACTCTTACTAGCAAAGGAATCAAGATGGATGAAGCGGGCAAACCGTACTGCCAACTGTGATGCTACAGTCCCAGCTATTATTAATTGTGTTTTTGATATTGACATTTTAAATCTTTTATTTATTTATAATTTAATTATATGATTATTTGTTTTTATTGTAAATAAATAATTTTAAAAACCTCATAAGTTTTTGATAATGTGTTAGATAAGTCTCTAGGGAAAAGAGTTATTAACGGGGCTAGTATATCTCTAACCCTTTTATAAAGAGCGATTTATAAATTAAAATAGATCTTATTAATTATTTATTGATATAATATATATAATTATATTATAATTTAATTTATAAATTTATTAATTTTAATAAAAAGGATAATGCCATGTCAGGATATTCTATTATTTATAGCTCGGAAGTAGCTCATCATAAAATTTTTTCTAGTGAAAAGCAAGTCGAGTCAGGGGAGTTTCAAGAGAAGTCAACTAATGTTGAAGGAAGCACCTTTACGAAATTTCTTAACGATGCAAAAGACAATTCTATTACGTTTGAAAAAAGATGGATCTACCGTTACTTAGATTATAAAGAAGCCACAGGTTTTTTTGCTAAAGCAGAGGCTGTGCTCAATGGGGCAGGCTTAGGAGCTTTCTTTGTAGGAGATATTTCAGATGATCAAATAAAGCTTTTAAAGCAGGAGCGAGATTTTTATCGAAGTCTCTGCAAGGCTCAATCAGCTTTTAACAGGCTCATTCAAATTAAAGATATTAACGATTATCAGCCTGCAGCTGAAGCATTTGAAGAGTTATGTGCCCATGCACATAATAATGAAGATAATTTATTAAAAATCCACGAAATTCTCAATAGAGAAGTCGGAAGGGATGTATCCAATACGCTTTTAGAATTCTGTGTTGACTTTGAACTGAGACAAAATGGAGATATGAAACTTGCACTTGCCTCTTTTGTTGAATCCAATGCATTCATGGCTAAACTTGCTCAGAAAGTAGAAAAAGGTTATCGAGGAAGTATAACTGCAAATGAAAATTTAATATATACAACATATCTAATACCACAAGATGAAAAGCAGCAAGGGGTGTTTATGTCTCTTGCCCGAGGTTATAGAAAGATAATGTCGTCTTCCACGGAAAGAGATACCCTATTAAAAGTTCATAATATTGTCCAATCCTCTTTAAAAGATCAAAATACACAGAATATCCAGCTAGAAGCCTTTAAACAAAAAAATAATAGGGATATTATTAATCTGTTCTCACATCCGAAGGAAGATCAAAATCTTCCTGAAATTGAAGGACTTTCACAAGAAGAAATAAGATCCATTAATAAATTAGGGAAATCATTACAATCTACATCAGTAGAAACACTGGAAATTAAGATGCAAGAAGCTCAAAAGAAGCTGGACAAAGCAACAGAAAACGGGAATGAATGGAAAAATAAGACAGAAAAAATTACATTTTTACAAGCGAATGAAATGAAGAATAAAAATAGTGATGGATTTCCTGTTTCAATAAATTCTAGTTTAGAAGAATGGAATAACTCCTTAGATGCTCATAATAAAGAACTAGAGAAACTTAACAATGAATTGATTGATGAAGAAGGAAAATTCAAAACTAAAATAACAGAATTAAATGACGAAATAAAACAATTAAAAGAAAATTATAATAAAAGCCTTGGAGAGATGAACGAAATCGAAAAAAGTTTGAGCCCATTAACAGAACAAGTAAGGGAGGCAGCATTAAAAGAAACTAAAATTGAAAATGCAGAACCTTATAATGAGGCACTCGAAGCAAAAACAAAAAAATCACAAGAAGTCTCAGAAATAAAAAGTTCTATATCTAAAAAAGTACAAGAGAAGGAAAATTTGGATAGGGAATACAAAAAATTCTGCAAAAATAATGAGATTAATCAGAAAAAAATACAATTATCAATAGATAATATTGAAAAAGAAACGACCTCAGTAAATAGGGAAGAGTTTTATAGTTGGTTATTATCTACAGATCTAGAAGAGGATCAAAATACAAATTTAAACCGCCTTTCTGAACTTAAAAAGCAAGCAACTAAATTAGAGGCCAGCATTGCTAAGGCAAAAGGAGAACTTAAAACAGCGACTCAAGAATTAAACACCTTGAAAGATGATATTGCACGTTTAAAAGATAAAGGTTTAACATTTAGTAATGAAAATAAATTAACTCAAGTGGATTGGAAATATAAAAACGAATTTATAAATGAAAAAACTTTTTCTTTAAAAAATAATCAAAATAATACTTTAAAAATTTTGAATAATTTATACTATATTTCATTGAAGGATACGGAAAGATTGAGTTTCGATTTAATGTTAAATATGATAAGAGATCAAATCCACTTACAACAAGAGACAAGTGGCAAAGAAGAAGTAGATTAGGAGGGGATTTAAAAAGCCTCGTATTGCATGGGTCGGCTGGACCTTTTTCTGTACGACAAGACGCCGACCCCCTATTTTAACGTGCTAAGCTCTATTGCATTCCGAGACTTCTGCATCACTTCGCGATAAAGACCGCAACGCATTGCATCGGCAATACCTCTCGCATCATTTTTGTCTGTTTTATTAATTTGTAACTGATAAAACAGAGGCCATCTTCCTAGCATCGATGCAGATGGCAGGAATTTCTAACCGTTTTAAAATTTCGACAAGCCAATAGCTTAAAGATCCACTTTCAATTCCTACTACAGTAGCTTAATCAAAAGAGAAATTAAAAATGAATAAAAATTAAGGCAGCCTTTTTACTTAGGATATTCAGGATGACTTAACAAATGAGATAATGCGGCGAGCACATCTCGGAGAATCTCTAAAGGTTTTTGATCAGCATTAAAACGGGAGATGCTGGAAGGGGGGTAGTGACTTAGGATTTCTTGGGTGGCCTCTTGGTAGACTTTCATACGGGTTTGTAAAACCTTTTCATCGAGATCATCGGTTCTTTTTTCAAGCAATGCCCGTCTTTTAATGCGCTTAATAAGTTCTTGGATGTTAGGAGTTTCAAGCACGATAATGTGGATAACATCGATGTAGGGTTCTAGGAGCTTGATTTGAGGAGCAGTCCGTGGGATACCGTCCAAAAGAAGCAGTTGCTCGCTGGGAAAATACCGATTGGTCGCAATAAGACCTTCTACATAGTGATGCCAGATGCTGACGGTTACATCATCAGGGACCAAATGGCCCTTATCTGCGTAGGAATGATAGATTTTGCCTGCGGGAGACTCGGGGGATAACCCTCGAAAAATATCACCCGAAGAGAGATGGAAATGATTGCCTGCACTGCTTAAAAATTTGCCTAATGTCCCTTTACCTGCGCCTGGAGGTCCAAAAATCAACACAGAATGGTACTTGCGAGCAACAGCTATATCAGATGTAAAGGACTGAAATTTAGACATCTATAATTTCCTATCTATAAGTCCCTTATCATAATCCATTTATCGAAAATAGTGCAAGTATTTTAAATAAAATATATAGAATTTAAAATCAAGAATTAGTATAATTATAATAAAAATAGGTTTTTAATATGAGTACTAATAATATTAATAATTATCCTACAATGAATCTTGGTATAGTAAAAATGAATAATAAAGAATACTATGCCATTCTTCATTATTATGACGATGACGGTTCTAGCCTAATCACCAATGAGATATGGAAGGTTTCTCAACTCTGCAACAGCTACTTTCAAGAAGTTATAAATCAAGCTGAACAGAGTGATAATGATAACTTATCGGAAGCTACAATACAAATTGTTAACAATAAAGGTTTTATAGATCAAAATAACAAAATTTGCGCACACGAAACTTTGCAAACAACGGAACTATGGCAGAAATTTCTTACTCTCTTAAGCTCTCCTCAGCTATTCCAAGAAGAAGGGCCACGGGTGGAGCTAATTGATAAAAATAAAATTTCTTGGAATATCAATAACCTGAAACAAATTTTAAATAAATTTCAATCTAATGAAAGTAATAAAGAATTAGTTAATTTAACTGAGGAAGAAAAAGGAATTCTTAAAATAATGGGGTGTTGTAATCTATCAAAAGGCCAATCGGATTTAAAAGAAATAACCACTTTACAAACTGCTTTAGATATAGCCTTGGAAGATTCGTTAAAATAGATCCGTAAAAAAAGGAGGGGCATGAGGAGGGGCTCAACCTAGTCCTCTGCTAAGAAAAATAGTCGTGTGGATTGATTATGACTCATAAATTATTACCCGTTTATTTTACCCAAGTCTGTCAAGACGATCATTTGTCAAACCCTACAGAAAAAATAGGGCCTCCCGATCTGCATCCGTTAATGAAGAAGCTCCCTAACCTTCCTTCCCAAGGGCCCTCTTTGAAAACAGCGAACTGCCATACTTGGATGGGAGGTGTTTCATCGGGAATGCAAAATATTTCACAAGGCTTTCAAGAAATAAAAAGTCCGTTGTCTCTTTATATGGAAGGGAGCCTTTGTCTAATCCTTCCATCTGGATTTGGGATTGGATGTGGAATCGCAAACACGTACGATAGTTATAAACAATACTCACGCTCTGATCATATCCACGACCTAGAGGGAAAAAGGCTGGCGGTGTTAAATGGGGCAGAAACAGGAACAGCAACTATTGGAGATGGAGCAAATTTAACGCTTCAATCTTTTTCAATGGTCCAAAATGTGGAGCGTGCTCTTCATCACCCTATTCATTTTACAGGCATTGCTTCCTCAATTCAAGGGGGCCTTTCATGGGCCTCTTCCATTTTATTTGCAATTTCCTATGCCTTAAGTGGTCTTAGAACTATGATTGATTTGATTTATTGGCTCAAGGGTCGTGAATGGAGACAAACTCTTGTAAGAGCCGAAAATCCTTCTCAAACTCTCTATAGAGAGTTAAAAAAGAGGGTGCGACCAATCCAGCAAATGAATGGAGAGGCATTGAAGGAGGAGGGTCTCAAGGCGGGGGCTCGCTGGCTTGAAAAAGTAGAAGCGGCAAGTAAAGGCAAACTTAAGATTAAAAATAAAAAAGAAGTTTTTAGAAAATTGGTTATAAATGATCCTACAATCATCTCACGTTTAATTGGACGATTTAGTAGGTCAATAAACGCCAATCAGGAGCTGATACGTTTTGGAAAGTACATGGCTTTACAAAATGAATGTGCCCATTTTGAGGCTGACTGTATACGCAAGCTCGGAAAAACTGCATTAGAAGCAATAAAGACAGGGGATACAGAGGCCTTGAAAAAGGCTTTAGAGGTGAAAGAATGGATTGGAATGTCGGCGAAAATAGCGGTTGCTGTGCTGGGAATTGGAATAATGATTGCGCTTGCTATTGTGGTGACAAACTCTCCTATAGGGGTCGCGCTTATTCTGGCAGGGGTTGCAGCGCTGGCGATGATGTTTATTTCCGATACGAAGTCTTTGAAAGAGTATCTACAAAATGGAGCCTTTAAAGGGCGAGATAGGCTCTTTTTCTACTTTACCCTTATTTTAAGTGTTATTTCCTTCCTAGGATTGGTGACGCTGACAATTGCAACAGGAGGAATTGCTCCGTTTTTAATCTCTCTCATTTTAGCAGCCACGTGGCTTATAATTAACTTGTACTCGGCGTATCTGATTTGGAAATTAGATCATAGACCGTGGAAAATTCAAAAAGTGGTGAGTCTTGTGGCCTATCGGAAATTCTTAGAAACAAACCCGCGTGAGTTTGAGATAGAATCAGTGAGTAAGAAAATGACGCCAGAAGATCAAAATTATGTGAGCAGGTTGAAGAATCCTTTAGAAAATTTAAAAGAGCAAGAAGTGAAACTTGAGCAACAATGCCAGGCTGAGCTTCATCGACTGATCGAAAATATTAGGGCATTTGATAATCCCTTCAGTTTGATAGACTGAAGAAAAATGGAACATGACATCCATCAATTTCTCCTCTACTTGGGTTCGGAAAAGGGACTGAGCCCACACACACTGGAGGCTTATGGACACGATCTGAGGGGTCTGAGTGTTTATCTAAAAGGACAAGTTCCTAATTCCGATAGGATCATTCAATACTTTGAGCATCTTAAAAATCGGGGTATTGCTTCGAGCTCTTTGTGTCGTTCGTTAGTGGCGATTAAAGTTTTTTTTCGTTTTTTAAAGCGGGAGAAACGGATGGATCTTAATCCTACTCTCTTTCTAGAAAGCCCAAAAATCTGGCAGCTGATTCCTGAAGTGATGACGATTGAGGAGGTGACTCGCTTTTTAGATGTTCCTGAAAGAGGTCATTTCATTGGGGCCAGAGATAGAGCGCTTTTTCATCTCATGTATGCCTCCGGTCTGCGCGTCTCAGAAGCATGCCAACTCAATATTGGAGATGTGAGCGATGATTTTGTTCGAGTGAAGGGAAAGGGAGGAAAAGAACGGATTGTGCCTGTCGCACCTGTAGCAATTGAGGAATTGGATCATTTTTTAACGCATTTTAGGATGGAAGGGGAGGGGGCTATTTTCTTGACCACGCGAGGAACTAGAATGAGCCGGATGGGCGTGTGGGAACGGGTCAAATTCTATGCAAAAAAGGCAGGGATTGAAAAGTCCATTTCTCCCCATACTTTACGTCATTCCTTTGCGACACATCTGCTAGAAAATGGTGCCGATTTAAGGGTGATTCAGGAACTGTTGGGTCATGCTCATATTGGAACAACGGATCGGTATACCCATGTCAGCCATCGACATCTGCACGAAGCTTTTGAGAAATTCCATCCTAAAAAATAGAGCTCACCTAATTTTTTGGAAGGTGTTTCTTACGATGGACCCAATCGCGGAATTTTTCAAGATAGAGATATAAAATAGGAGTAAGATAGAGGGTTAGGATTTGGGAAACAATGAGACCGCCGATAATTACAAGGCCTAGAGGTCGTCGTCCTTGGGCCGTCATTCCTCCAATGCCAAGGGCGATGGGAATAGCTCCCATGAGGGCTGAGAATGTGGTCATCAAAATAGGGCGGAAGCGGGTGATGCAGGCATGGAAAATGGCTTCTTGGGCTGTTTTCCCTGCAAGAAGGGCGTCGTTTGCAAAGTCGATCATGATAATCCCATTTTTCATGACAATCCCAATCAAGAGGATGAGGCCTACAAAGGCATACAGAGAAAGAGGTTCTTGGAAGATAAAAAGGGTGAACAGCCCTCCTAGAGCAGCGGGAGGGAGGGTTGACATGACTGTGAGGGGATGAAGAAAGTTTTCATAGAGAATTCCGAGGATGATGTAGATCACAAAAAAAGTGATGAGAAGGAGCATGGTAAGGTTGGCAAAGGAAGCTTTAAAGACGTTAGCAGTTCCTTGAATATGGCCTATCACGCTCGGGGGAAGTGTTTGGTGTGCTACTGATTCCAGACGATGAAGAACGGGGCCTAGGGGATTATCTCCAATGTCAAAAAATAGATTTACAGCAGGAAGTCCATTGAACCGATTGATATTGAGGGGGCCCCTAGTTTCGCTGGGTTTTGTCAAGAGCGAGAGGGGAACAAGGCGTTGGGTATTAGAACGGATGTAGAGCTGGGAAAGGTAGTGGGGGTCAGAGTAGTATTTGGGCTCTACTTCCATAATAGCGTAGTATTGATTTTGGGGTTCGTTAATAGGGGATAGGTTGCTTGCTGCAAAGGCAAGTGATAGGGCATTTTCAATGGCCTGTGCAGAAACATTCAGGGCATACGACCGATCGCGTAAAATTTCTAAGTTAAGCTGAGGTTGCTGGATTTCCATATCAGTGCTAATTTGAGATAGTTCGGGGATGGTTTTCATCGCTTCCATGAGCTTGCTTGCAGCGGGGTAGAGGTCGGTGGTTTTTAAGCTTTGAAGAGTGAACTGATAGGGGGCATTGATATCGGTGGTAGAGACCTGCAGGTCGAGCAAAGGGAGCGCTTTGATGTAGACATAGGCCGAAGTGGAGGAGGCGTATGATTTTTGCAACTCTTGCATCACTTGAAAGATGGAGGAACGGTTTTTATAAGGTTTGAGTTTGAGGTACATGAGTCCTTTGTTGTCATCGGGGATGGCCCCCAGGGAAATCATAGACTCCACAGCAGGATGGTTTTTAGCGATGTTCACAAGTTCTGCCTGAATCCGTATCATTTCAAAAGGGGAGGTTCCGGTAGCTGCTTGGGTGTGAATCACAATCATGCCGATATCATCGGGTGGAATAAAGTTTGTAGGAAGCAGATGAAATAAACCGATGGTTAGAGCCATACAAAAAGCTCCTGCAGAAAGGGTCCATTTGGGAAATTTCATAATGGAGCGAAGCGTTTTTTCATACAGGGAAAGAAGAAAATGGTTCAACGAGGTCGATATCTTTTCCATAAAGGTTTGAGAGCGTTGGGCGTGGTAGGGCTGGACCAGAATGCTGCAGAGCATGGGCGTGAGGGTCAGGGAGACAATTCCTGAGAGAATAATGGCGGTGACAATGACAAAGGCAAATTCATGGAAGATTTGACCGATCACGCCTTGCATGAATAGAAAGGGGATAAAAACAGAGGCAAGAGAAAGGGTCATGGATAGAATAGTGAAGCCGATTTCTTTGGCCCCTTCTAGGGCAGCTTCCATCGGTGTTTTTCCCATCTGAACATGGCGGACAATATTTTCCAAGACTACAATGGCATCATCTACAAGGAATCCGATTGAAAGGGTAATGGCAAGAAGCGACAAGATGTCGATGCTATAGCCGAAGATGAACATGAGCCCAAACGTTCCAATGATGGAGAGAGGGAGGGCAAGAGCTGGAATAAAGGTGTTGAGGGGTCTTCCTAGGTAGAAAAAGATGACAAGAACCACCAGGCTAAATGCGACTCCCAAAGTCATTTTCACGTCAAAGACGGCTTCTTCTATGAAGACCGCCTTATCAAAGATGCGGTACAGATTTAAAGATCCTGGAAGCCCGGCTTCCAGTTGAGGAAGCATTTTGTTGATACTATGAATGACCTGCATGGAGTTGACACCGGGCTGTGTCAAAATTCCAAAAACGACGGTTTCTACGTTTTGAGTGGCTGTGATATAGCGCTGTGATTGTTTGTCCTGTGAAATCGAGTCGATGGCTCTTCCAATATCACGGACGCGGACGATGTTGCCATTTTGGTTCTTGATGATGAGATTGTTATATAAAGCGGCATAATCGAGCTGCCCATCGACGTTGAGGGTGTACTCCTTATCTTGTCCGTAGAGGGTTCCGGTAGGGAGGTTGACGTTTCCGTTTTGGATAGCGGTTGCAACTTCATCCAGCCCGATGCCTTTGGCGGCCAGCTTCTGGGGATTGACTTGCACCCGAACAGCAAAAGGCGACCCATACACTTGTACTTGGGCAACGCCGGAGATGGTGCTCAGCCTTTCTCCGATATAGGTGTAAGCATAATCATAAAGATCGTAGCGGGGCATCGTTTCGGAGGTGAGAGCAAAGTAAAGAATAGGGGTTTGGGAAGGGTTGACTTTATTGTAGGTAGGAGCGTAAGGGAGGTCTTGAGGCAGATTAGGACCTGCCGTATTAATAGCAGTTTGAACATCAAGGGCAGCTTCATCGATTGTTTTCTTTAAATCAAATTGTAGAACGATCGTAGCGCTCCCCGTCGAGCTAGTCGATGCAATGGACTGGACGCCCCCGATGGTTAAAAACTCTCGCTCCAGAGGGCTAACGACGTTATTTGCCACGGTGGCAGGGCTTGAACCAGGGTAGCTGACGGTGACGGTGATAGCGGGATAATTGACATTAGGAAGATCACTCAATGGAAGGTGGTAGTAGGCAACGCTGCCAAAGAAGATAACGGCAATCATCAAGAGGAGGGTCGTAATAGGTCTTTTAATAAAGAGATAAGAAGGGTTCATGATTTGATGAGAACCTTGATGCCCGATTTTAAATTCAGCTGTCCTTCTGTGACAACTGTTTCCGTAGGGAGAAGTCCCTTCTCGATAAGGGTCATGTGGGCTTCTTTTTGTCCTACTTTGACGTTGCGTAGCTCGACGGTTTGATCAGGTTTCAGAATGTAAAGGTAGGCCCCGTCTTGACCTACTTGCACAGCCTCAGAGGGAACTAAAAGGGCATTTTTTTGAATCTGCAAGATCAGTCGGACCTCCACGTACTCCCCCGGCCATAGGAGGCATTCTTTGTTTTCATAGAGGGCTTGAAGAAGAATCATACCGGTCGATTCATCGACTGCGTTGTTGATGAGAAAAAGTTTTCCAGGGATGACATGCTCTGCAAGGCGTACCTGCGTCACAAGGGGCTCTTTCATTTGTAGAGGAACAATTGTGGCAAGATCTTTTTCTGGGACAAAAAAACTCACTCGAATAGGAGAAATTTGATTGAGGGTCAAAAGAGGATCACCTCCCACAGCTACATAGTTACCTACATCGATTTGGAGCTTGCTGGTGACGCCTTGAAAAGGGGCTTTGATGGTACAATAGTCAAGATTGATTTTTGCTTGATCCACCTGGGCTTTTGATTGCTCAACAGCGGCTTCTGCTGTTAAAACATTGGTCACATACTGGTCGTAATCGAGCTGCGAAATGTAGTTGAGGGGAACTAAGTGTTTGTACCGCTCAGCTGTATCACGTGCTTGCTCTAAAGCGGCAATGTTTTGCATAAGTTCAGCGTTTGCTCTTTCAAGTTCAACTTGAAAAGGACGTGGGTCAATAGTCATGAGAAGACTATTTTGAGCCACTTCTTGCCCTTCGATAAAATATTGCCCTGTCAGCAGGCCCGCCACTTGGGCCTTAATCTCCACTGTTTGATTGGGCTCTACATGTCCGATATATTCTGAGTAAAGGGGGGTATCACAGACGGTGGGTTTTGCAACTCGGACGTAAGGGGGTTCCACTTTGGGAGGCTCTGTTTTAGAACATGCGGCAAGACAAAGAAGAAGGATCCATTTTTGGGCTCCTTTTATCATAGTGCCTCCTTTGCGAGCGGCACTAAAGTCCCTGCAACATAACTTAAATTCACAAGAGAGGTCAGCCATGCAGCGGTACTGCTGACATTTTGGGCTCGTGAAGAGGCGAGTGTGTTTTGAGCTGTAATGAGCTCTAGGATGGTTCCTACGCCTGCTTTGTAACGCTCCATAGAAATTTGGTACTGTTCTTCGGCTGTATGCAGCAGGCTATCGGCAAGCCGCAGGGCTTCGAAGGCAGTGCGAGTTGCTGCATGAGAGGTAATGATCTGCTCTGCCACTTGCAGCTCCGTTTGTCTTAAATTTGCAGCAGCTTGGTCGCGGATGGATTTGGCTTGCCGGTACTGGTTGATCGTTGAAAACCCCGAAAAGATAGGGTAATTAAGGGACAACAGTCCTGTATACTGAAAGCCTAAATTTCCTCCTGGTTTCGTTCGGCTTTGATTGACGGTTAGATCGTAAGTAATGGTAGGTAGGAATTGACGCCATGAGGCGTCGACAGCAGCTTCTTGGGCCCTTAGAGATGCTTCGGCTGCCAGCAAATCGGATCGCATAGAAAGAGCCCTCGTTAAAATAGTATCGACGTTTTGTTCCATTTGATCCAGGGGGGGTACTTCGAGCGTGTCTGCCACGACGACTTGCTTTTCTGCTCCCAACCCAATATCGGTTAAAAGAAGAGCTTTTGCGTGGATGACATGTTGTCTTTGTTGGGTCAGGTTAATTTGCGTTTGAAGAAGTTGAGTTTGGGCTTGAAGAAGATCTGATTTGTCTTTTACTCCTGCGCTGACTTCAGCTCGGACAACTTGTTCGGTCATGCGGGCTGTGTCAAGATCTGCCTCTTGAGCTTTCAGTTGTTGCTGCTCGCTTAAATAAGTGTAGTAGTCAGAGGCTACTTGATTTAAAACTGTTTGAATTTGAAAGTTATGCGTGAAATCGGCTGAGATAAGAGCTTCTTTGGCTGAGCGGACATTGGCAGATGTTTGCCCAAAGTCCAGGAGGGTATAAGTTAACTGAAGCTGAGGGCCCCAAATCGTTGAAAGCTCTGAAAAAACCGCTGTTCCAGAGGCGGAGCTGCCAGAGGCTGTCTGAACTGTTGTCGTGACAAATGTCGATTTATCTCTTTCTAATGTGTAATTTCCAGAAAGGGTAGGAAAATGGGGGCTTTGAGATTGAGCCCAGGCGGCTGCAGCAGCACGTGCTTTTGCCCATGTGAGTCGGGTAGAAGGGTTGTTGCGGAGAGCAATGTCTACAAGTTCTGCAAGGCTTAAAGGGTCTTTTCGACCTTCAAGTCTTACCGATGTCACATCCAGAGGCATCTGATACATTGTCGATGAGTTTTTAGGCGCGTAGGAGTACGGTTCTACGACACCGCGACTAGCCATGCATCCGGTCAGCAAGAGAGACAAAAAGGTAAATACCCACTTCTTCATATGCCCCTACTTCTTCATATATTGGGGTATAGCGTAATAAACTTTTTTTTAAAATAGTTGTTTTGGCGGATACAAGCGACGAACCTCCTAAGTGACGCAAGGAGGTCTATAGAACGAAACACAGTTTATTGTTGCAATTTCCGAAGAAGAAGGGTGTTGACGAGCTCAGGGGAGGCTTTCCCACGTGATAGCTTCATCACCTGACCCACGAGAAAGGCAAAGGCTTTATTTTTGCCCCCCTTGTAGTCGGCTACTGCCGAAGCATTTTCTTGGAATACTTGGTCAATCAGAGCTTCAATTTGAGAGGTATCTTCTAAAGGTTTAAAGTCGGGATTTTGTTGAACAATTTGCAAGGGGGACAGGTGGGGGTTGTGGACCATTTCATCGGCTACCTTTTTAGCGATTTTTCCGTTAATGGTTCCTTCGTCGATAAGGCGCACCAGTTCTGCCAGGTGGGAACTACGAATTCCCAGTTCCCATAAAGTGGTACCTTTTTCTTTGAGGCGGCCCGGGAATTCAACGGTGAGCCAGTTGGCAAGCATTTTCCCGTTAGAGCATTCTTTCAAAGCTTCTTCAAAGTAGTCGGAAAGCTTTTTTTCTTGTACGAGGAGGGCGGCTGGCTGCTGAGGGATTTTAAGTTCATTGAGATAGCGGAAATACCGATCGCGGGGAAGCTCTGGAAGTGAGGCCCGAATCGATTCAATATATTCTAAGGAAAGCTCTAGAGGAGGAATATCGGGTTCTGGGAAATAGCGGTAATCTTCTGACTGTTCTTTAAGTCGCATGAGTATGACTTTTCCTGTCTCTGGATCAAAGCGATAAGTTCCTTGTTCGATTTTTTCATGGGGGTGAGCTGTGTAGAATTGAATTTGACGGCGGATTTCCGATTCCAAGGCTTCCTCCATGTGGGAGAAAGAGTTCATGTTTTTAATTTCAATTTTTGTCCTGAGCTTAGGGTCTCTCTTAGGTCGGACAGAGATATTGGCGTCCATACGGAGTGATCCTTTGTCCATATTGCAATCTGAAGCTTCCAGGTATTCCATGATGGCTTTTATTCCCATGGCGTAAGCGGAGGCTTCTTTAGGAGAATGAAGGCAGGGGTCTGAGACAATTTCCAAGAGGGGAACGCCTGCCCGGTTGAAGTCAATGCCTGAAAAAGAGGAAAAGTGTTTAAGCATTCCCGCATCTTCCTCGAGGTGAGCTCGGTTGATATTAAAATGCTTTGTTTCGCCATTCACTTCAGTGATGACCACTCCGCCTGTAACAATGGGATAGTCCAACTGGGTGATTTGATAATTTTTAGGGTTATCGGGATAGAAGTAGGCTTTACGATCAAAACGGGTAAGAAGCGCTACTTGACCTTTGACAGCGCATCCGAATTGAACAGCTTTTCGGACAGCTTCTTGATTGACGACAGGTAGAGAGCCTGGCTGGCCTGTGCATACGGCTCCAATATCCATGTTGGGTTCTGCTCCAAAATGGTAAGGCTCTCTTCCAAACATTTTGGAGAGAGTGTTGAGTTGGACGTGGATTTCAAGTCCTATGATGACTTCCCAATTTTCATAGTGGATCTCTGTCATGGACGGTCCTCAAACAAGGGTGGAATTTTAATATTTTCAGGGACTGCTTGCTCAAAATGGTGGGCAAACTGAAGAACTTCGGCATCGTGCAAAAAAGGACCCGTCAGGTGGAGCCCCACCGGTTTTCCTTGGGAATCAAAGCCCGACGGCACGGAGATTGCAGGAAGGCCGGCTAAGTTAACAGGGACGGTATAAATATCTTGGAGGTACATTTCGAGAGGATCTTGAATTCCGCCGATTTCAAATGTTGTAACGGGCGAAGTGGGGGTCGCCAGGATATCACAGGATTGAAAGGCCTTTTTGTATTCTTCGATGATCAAGGTACGAACTTTTTGGGCTTTTTTATAGTAGGCATCTTGAAAGCCAGTCGAAAGAACATAGGTGCCTAAAAGAATCCTTCGTTTTACTTCGGGGCCAAAGCCTTCTTGGCGGGAAAATTCAAAAATTTCATCGACACTTACCGCTTTTGCAGATCTTTTCCCATACCGAATTCCATCAAAGCGAGCGAGATTGGAAGAAGCCTCTGCCACAGCAAGGATATAGTAAACGGCAATAGAGTATTTTAGAAGAGACAGGTCTAAATCTACGAGGGTGCATCCCAAGCTTTTAAATACTTCTAAGGCATTCTCAAAATTTTTCCGGAGTTCGGGGCCTAAGTTTTCTAATAAGCGCCAGGGGATTCCAATTTTACGACCCTTGATGGGCTTTGGTAGAGCTTGTAAGAGGGAGGGGGAAGGGTGGGGGATACTATTGGAATCGTACTTGCAAGGCTTTGATATCACATCTAAGATAAGCGCTGCGTCGACTGTGGAATTGGCAAAGGAGCCTATCTGGTCAAGAGAGGAGCCAAAAGCCACCAGACCATATCTTGAAACCCGTCCATAGGAAGGTTTGAATCCGATAGTTCCGCACAAAGAGGCAGGTTGGCGGATGGAGCCTCCTGTGTCGCTGCCTAAGGCTAGTGGACAAAAACGAGCCGCTACCGCTGCGGCTGATCCTCCAGAGGATCCTCCAGGAGAGCATGCAAGGTTCCAGGGGTTTTTTGTCAGATGGAAGGAAGAATTTTCAGTTGAAGAGCCCATGGCAAACTCATCCATATTGGTTTTCCCAATAATAAGACCGTCTTCTTCTTCGATCAAACGGGTCACTGTAGCGTCAAACACCGCGTTGTAATTAGAGAGAAAGCGTGACCCACAGGTGGTTTTTTCATTCAAGATGTGGATGTTGTCTTTGAAAGCAATAGGAACTCCTGCTAGCTTTCCGAGTTTCTGTTTGCTAGCCCGTTTTTGATCGAGCTTTTGAGCTTTGGCCAGCGTTCTTTGTGTAAAGAGAGATAAAAAAGCTCCGAGCTGGGGGTCTAAGCGGTGGATTCTTTTAAAAGTTTCTTGGACGATTTGTTCTGCAGAAATTTCGCCTTTTACAAAACTTTCATGAAGAGAATGTGCAGAGAGTTGATACACGATTTTACCTATTGTTTGAGAACGGGTGGGACACGGATCATACCGCCAGTATGGGAGGGAGCATCCGCAAGAAAGAGGTCTCGAGACATAGGAGTTTCCGGAATATCTTCCCTTACAACATTTTTTAATGTCTCATGTACCGTATAACAGATAGGGACACCCTCTGTATTCACTTCCTCTAGTTGTTCGATGTAGTCTAAAATGTCTTTAAGATTTTTGAGAAGTTTGCCCTTTTCCTCATCGTTGAGGGAAAGGCGGGAGAGCCGGCATAGTTTATTAAATTCTTCTTCTTTCATATGTGGACAGCATTTTAGAACGATTAAGAAAAATTAGAAAGTTAAAAAAAGAGTGACAACTGGTTGTAACTTTTTTTATAGTGGTGAGAAAGGATAACTGATGGAGGTTTTATGAAGTTTTTAAATATGCTTGCTGGAATTTTAGTGATTGTTGGAGCTCTCAACTGGGGTCTCTGGGGTTTTTTTCAGTTTGATGCGGTTGCTTGGATTGCATCAGGAAATACCACGATGTTTGCCCGTTTACTGTATTCTCTAGTGGGGCTAGCAGGGGTCTGGAGCCTTGGTAAGCTTAAGTGTATATGCGGATGCTGTGGCTGCGGTTGCAAAAAATGAGGAGTCAAGGTTGCAAGTGATGGCGACCTCCTCTTAATTCAGCCTTAAGGCGAGCGGTGGTATCGAGGCAATGCATGATGACGTCTTCATCGAGTATTTGTTTTCCATGTAGAACACGGTCGATGCTTTCTAAGAAATCGGCTACTACACTTGGAAAATCTCCTCCGATCTCCATCGCAATGCGATGCATTTTAGGTCCCACTTTTTGGTATTCGTTTTTTGCTTTTTGATAAGCAAGTGCCACCTGCGTGGGATCTCCTTCTTCACTTAAAACAAGGAAACTGTCGACATTTAAACTGAGGCGTTGCTCGAGCTTTGCAAGGAGTTCTACATCGTGATCTTTAAGGGCGTTGGTAGTTTTGTTTTTTGTAATCTTTCTAAGATGCTTCTTTTTAGAAATTTTCATTTTATTAACTCCTTTGTTTTACAAAACAATGAATATTAATTTTTAAATTAGTTGTAAAGGCTCTTGTCATGAAAACCATTCTTTGTTATCTTTCGGTATCGAAAAGGAGAAAACCTCATGGATAATATGTTAGTCGTTGCTGCGCTTGTGGTATCGTGCATTTTGATCAATCCCTTTGCTTCTGCTACAGAAGTTCATCAAGCTGTAGGTGTAGAGCAACCCCCAGCCCTGCCCCAGCCCCCCCCAAAAAAAAACCCAAGGGAGGCCCCGGACTCAATAGACCCAAACTCTGATGATCCCTCTGATGATCCATCTAATAATCAAGGTGCAGAAGAACCTGAAAATGAAGAATCAGAAGAGGATGAAGATAAAGAGTCTTCTAAGTAAGCCCTACATCGAAATTATCAGACAATAAGAGGTATGTTGAATAAACATACCTTTTTTTATTTCTGTAATTAATTTTAAAAATTAATATTGATTAATTAATTTTTTTAATCTATTGTAAATATACGGCCCTAGCGATAGGCGAAGGAGCAAGTATGGAAGAAAAATTATCCATTAACCCCTGGCTTGGAATGTGGGTACGTCCTCGAGAAACCATTCGGGCGATTTTATCCTACAATAAATCTTACCTTTTAGCGCTCCTTTATTGGATTTACGGATTTCCGCTTCTTTTGCAATCGGCTCAAAACTTCTACATCGGCGATCGATACTCTTTGCCTATCATCGGTATGGGAGCAGCCATTGGGGCAGCCATTGTGGGGTTTATTGGAATTAACGTGAGCTCTGCCCTTTTTTATTGGGCAGGCCGATGGATGGGTGGAACGGGAGCTTTCCAAGATATTCGAGCAGCAGTGGCGTGGGCGGGAGTTCCTAATATTGCCTCGATTGTCATTTGGCTGATTCAAGTAGGTATGTTTGGAAATAAGGTCTTCTCTATTATTTTTTTCGGCATGCCGCTGGGAAACATGCAGCTAAAAGTGACCTATATCTGCTCGATTGTATCGATTGTCATCATGATTTGGGGTTTTGTGATCTTGTTGAAATCGCTTGGAGAGGCCCAAAGATTTTCAGCTTGGAAGGCTTTACTAAACGTGTTCTTGCCATTCATCGTGATCTTCATCGGACTTAAAGTGCTTACATGGCTCTTTATGCTGGTGTCAAGTCCGATGCAGTAAAGATTTAAAAAACGGGAAGGGGGAAGTATGTTTCTTAGGAGGGGATTAAAGCAGTCGCTATTCAGTTTTTTGAGTAGCTTCATGCTTTTGATAACGCCATCGATTGGAGTCGCACAGCCCAATCCAGCGGCACAGCTTACCACGCCTATAGGGTGGAAAGAATATCATGCAAAAGCAGGCAATTGTTCTTTATTCTTGCCTGCAGAGCCTGAACACATTTCGGAGAAAATGGCCATGCCCGAAGAAGGATTTGAGCTGAAATATGATGCTTATATTTCTGCGGCAGATCAGCAAACGGTTTTTATGCTCCTTGTCGCTCAGTATCCGGAATTTGTGGACGAAGCCTATGCTCAAATGAGCTTAGACGGGTTTTTGAACGGGATTTTGACTCATAATCCAGGAAATCAGCTCCTTTTCGCCGATCTTCTCCTAGTCGATGGGCATGAAGCGTTGGATTTCTTTATTCGAACTGGAAACGTTTATTTTAAAGGAAGGGCAGTGATGGTAAAGAATAGCCTTTATCTTATGGCCATGGAATGTGAAATTCCCCATTATGATGAAGTCCGTTACAAACACTTTGTGGAATCTTTCAAACTTCATTCCAATCGAACAGCAGCCAAAGAGTAGAAGGGGTTTAGAAAGTCAGAGCAACGCTTCCCTGGACATACGGGGCAGAATTAAATTCGTAGTACTTCCCGTGGTGGCTTTCATGGTTTTTAATGTAAACCCAGCCACCAAAATTCCAACCCAGTCCGAGAGAAGCTCTTAGGAGATGCTCGAACTTATACTTGAGGGTTAAATCCACCCCATTTGAATAGACAAAGAAGATAGGGTTTCCAAAACTCGGCGCTCCTTCATAGGCTCTGCGTGGATATTTATAGGGTCCGCCAAAACTGGCATACGCTGTTTCCAAAGACCAGCTTTCATCAAAAGAATAAGTCACTGAATAGTCGATAGGGAAAATGGAATTGCCGGACCATTTCTCATTGAATTTCCAGTCAAATCCAAAGACAGGAAAGGCTCGACCATTCTTAACTCCGTACCAACCTAAAGCCCCCACATGGATACCTAAGTAGTCTGCAAAATGGAAGCGGCCCCATAGCATCGCATGATATACACCTGAGGGACCGAAATCCATGTGTCCGGCATCCACAGAAAAACCGGTATTGATGATCCAGCGCCATCTTTCTAGGGTGGTTGAGATATAGCCCACGGAGCCGACAAGGTAGTTAAAGTTCGTTTGGTGAAAACGAGGATTTTTTTGCCAGTCCAGTTTTAAATAGTCATATCCAAGGCTATACGAGAGAAAGTTTTCGTCATCCAGCACCTGCGTGTAATAAAGTCCAAAATCTGCATCTGAATAATTGAGGTGGTGTCTCTTAGGGGTTTCAAAATCAGCTTCGCCAACCCACCGATAAGCACCTTCTACATGCCAAGGGCGGTCTGGGTCTGCGAAATAATAGTCGGAAAAACCATAGGGGGCTGCGCTTAGCGAAACGGTGACCGCTAAATCGACAAGTATAGATAGTATAGATGCTGTGAAATAAGAACGCATAAGACTCCTGCAAAAGGAGACATTATTGGACAGAGGTGATTAAAAATCAAAGACTCATCTTAGGATAAATAAAGCCTGATTATCCGTTTTCTTTATTGGATAGGGTTGCATTCGAGTAATTCTGCTTTTTGATTTTTTTTGCTTTATTACAGGCTTATCTTTTATAATTAGTTCTAGTTTGGATTTGAATAGTTTGATATTGTCGAAAGTGTTGAGATTTTTCAATATTTGTACCATATTCTCTTCTTCGATATAATCACTGATTCCGTTTGATGCTCCCACAATCACGTCTGTGCGACTAATGGGCTTTGCAACAAAAACGGGGGTTGTACTATCGAAACGTTGTGTTCTTTCAATAGTTCCATCAGCATGCTTGATAAATAGAGTAGGAGTTCCTTGATAACCTCTGAGAAGAAACCATGCTCCTTTGATCTTCACCTTGTGTACCACGCAAAAATCGATTTGAGTTTGATTAAATTTTTCTATGAATTCGCCCGTTTCTTTTTTAAAATCTTCAAGAGCTTTGTCCACAGAGTCAAAGTTTTCATTTTTTATTTTAAACGCATATTGCTCAAGCTGGCTGGATAAACTATCAGGGTTGTCTATGTATGGGTGCAATGTGTCACTTACTTCTTTAATGTCAACGATATAAGCAAAGCCTTGATTTGCATCGGAATAAGCAAAGGTGAGTTTTTTTTCTTTCTCAAGGCCTTCAGAAAAAGTTACATCAAAAAAAGCCAACTGACAAAGTGGGATTAGTTCATCAAGCACCTTCTCGTTTATTTTATTGATTGTATGAGTGCGATTGAAATGCTCATACTTTTCAATGAGCTTCAGCGCAAAATTTGCTTTTTTGGAAGAGGAATTATATGCGACCGGTAAATCATTGCAATCAATCGTATTTAAAAATGAGTTTGCTTGAATAAAATTTGAGATATTTTGCAAACTGAGAGGCCCACATCCAAACCAAGCCTGAATTCTTTCAAATAAGGTGGTTTCTGATAAAGAGACGGTTTTGAGGATTTTGTTTTTCAAGTATAAAACACATTTATCAGGTCCTGAGGAAGATGAATTTAAAAATTTATCAATATTAAACGGATTTGGATCTATAGTGCTCATGTCTTTCAAATAACATGGGTAAGAATTATTGCAAAGTGCAATTATGTAGAGGGAGTCGCTCTGAGGATTTGTTGAGTGGTTTTGAAATGCAGCTTTGCAAACCGCTCTAGAATACTCTGCCCCTCTTTGCGAACCAGTTTTTGGCCTGCTTCAACGACTAAAGAAGAGGCTCCTTTGGGGAGAGTTATGCCGACTTGTTTGCTAAGTGCATCCATCGCTTCGACAAAAGCTGCACGGGCAAGAATGGAGGCAGCTGCAACAACGGGATCTTCTTCGGCGCGAGGTCGTTGAGTCAGATCTGCTCGAATTCCCTTTTTTGCCAGGGCTGATTCGACAAGGGGCTCGGGTGTAAATTGGTCAATGAGGATTTTTTGGCAGTGGGTTTTTTGGATAAGTTCTGCAATAGCTGTCGCATGTCCCCAGGCTAGTAGTCGATTTAAATTTTGGAAGCTATGATACATTTCATTATATTTTTCAGGATAGATCCGGACTACCGCTGTGATGAGAGCAGCCTGGACTTTGGGAGCCATGATAAGCATGGTTTTATCGCTCATCTGCTTGCTGTCTTTCACACCCCACTGAATCAGTTGTTTGATGCCTTTTTCATCTGCGTAAACCGCGGCGATGCATAAGGGTCCAAAAAAATCTCCTTTACCTGCCTCGTCGACTCCAATTCGGGGGGTCAGGTCTACTCCCACTTCCGGGTAGCTGTAGGCCACACTTTTCAAAATTTCGGGCTCTAAATAAAAGGTAATAAATTCATCTTTGCCTTTCCCCTGCACTGTCAGTTTCCCACTGGTATATAAGGTGCAAGAGATGCCTGCTTTATTCGCTGAAAAGAGTGTGTAGGGAGGTTGATTTAAAGTAAAACCTTGGGAGCGGAGATCTTCTTCCAGTTTCGGGGCTAAAGCAAGGTCGATCATGGCCACAAATGTATTCATGTTCTACTGACTTTAGCAGATAGTAGAGGGGTAGAACAAGTGACTTTTTTATCCTTCTACACTTCTCGGTTGCACTTCTAGCATGAAGCAATTATATTTAGTTAAAAAGGTTCGGTTATGACAGAAGAGCTTAAGAGACTGGGTGAAACGCTTAAAATCAAAAGGCACGAAAAAAATCTTTCCCTGAAAGAAGTAGAGAACGCGACTTCGATTCGACAATCTCATTTAGAGGCTATTGAAGAGGGGACTGTCACGGATCATTTAGCCTCCATTTATGCCTTAGGGTTTACAAAACAATATGCGAATTTTTTAGGCCTCGAAATAGATCAATTAATGCGCGATAACCCGGCTGCCTTTCGTTTGCCAGGCGAAAAGCACGATTTCTCTTACGGAATCGGAACTCTTGAAAAGCGAGGAAGCCAAAGTGGAGGCGTCAAGTGGTTTCCAAATGTTTTATGGGCAGCCCTGTCTACAATTATTTTGATTGCAGCATGGTATTTGGCTAAAGCCGTGGGACTTTTGTGACCGATTCTTTTTCGAATCGTCTCATTCATGAAAAAGCTCCTTATCTTCAACAACAAGCCCACAGTCCCGTTGATTGGTATCCATGGGGAGTGGAGGCCTTTCAAAAAGCGAAGAACCTCGATCGTCCTATCTTTCTATCGATTGGATATTCGACCTGCCATTGGTGCCATGTCATGGAAAAAGAATCTTTTTCTGATATGCAAACGGCCCAATTTCTCAATGAGAATTATGTTTCAATTAAAGTGGATCGAGAAGAACATCCAGAAATTGATAGCCTTTATATGGATTTTGCCCAGATCATTATGGGCGGGGGCGGGGGCTGGCCTCTTAATTTAATTCTATCTCCTGATTTAAAACCGCTTCTTGCATCCACTTATCTTCCCTTCAAACCCTTGAGAGGTCTTCCTAGTTTCTTGGAGTTCATCATCCAAGTAAAACAGTTATGGGATGGCCCCGAGCGCCAAGAGCTCCTCCTGCAATCGGATAAGCTGGTTGAAGCATTTGGGCAATCGAGCAACGCCTCAGGCGATGCGCTTCCTAACGAAGAAACTCTCCAGGAAGCGTTAAATACCTTTTTTGATCTCGCAGATCCGGTGTATGGAGGTCTAAAAGGGGAACCCAAGTTTCCTATGGGATTTCAAGCAGAATTTTTGCTGCTTTGGTCTAAGATGCGTGGGGATGGACGTGCGCTCTATTATGTCACTCTTACTTTAGATGCAATGCAGCGGGGGGGTGTCTATGATCATTTAGGGGGGGGATTTTCTCGGTATGCTGTCGATGAAGAGTGGACCATTCCGCATTTTGAAAAGATGCTATATGACAATGCGATTCTGGCTCGTACGTATCTTCAAGCGTGGCGGTGTACACAGGTGCCTCTTTATCGGACGACCACGTGTGAAATTCTCGACTATATGATACGGGATCTAATGCATCCTGAAGGGGGATTCTACTCGGGTGAAGATGCAGACTCGCATGGAAAAGAGGGTCTATTCTATACCTGGACGCCGGAAGAGATCAAGGCTGTGGTCTCTCATGACGATGCCGACCTTTTTTGCACCTTTTATGATGTAACCTCCTTGGGAAATTTCGAAGGTCGGAATGTGCTTCATATTGATCTTCCTATTGAAGAGTTTTCAAAAGCAGCCCAAATTCCTCTTAAAGAAGTGGAGCAAGGTCTTGCAAATGCTAAGAAACTTCTTTTTGAAAAGCGGCAAACGAGGCATCGACCTTTTCGCGATGAAAAAATTTTGACTTCTTGGAATGGGCTTGCCATCGATGCCTTAGCTCTTGCAGGGGGTGCGTTACAGGAGCCCAAATATTTAGAAGCAGCGGTCAAAGCGGCTCACTATATTAAAAAAGAGCTTTGGAATGGAAGCAAGCTTTTACGTCGTTGGTGTGGAGGAGAAAGCCGCTTCGATGCTCTCCTAGAAGATTATGTTTTTTTAATTAAAGGACTTGTGACCTTATTTGAGGTGGGACAAGGGGACTCCTACCTGACGTGGGCGCTTGAGCTCGCAGATATTTTAGAGAGGGACTTTAAAGGGATTGAAGGGGCTTTTTATCAAACCAATGATAACGCCACTCTCTTGATTCGTAAGTGTGATTTTTATGATGGAGCAGAACCTTCAGGAAATGCGGTCCATGCGGAAAACCTTCTCCGTTTGTATGCCATCACAGGGGAGGAACGTTTTATTAAACAATGTGAAGATATTTTAAAAGCAGCACGTCCCATCATGCGACAGTTTGCGCCTGCAGCCTTTTATCATTTGACAACGCTTCTTCGATACTTAGACTCGAGGGCTCCTAAAATGGTGATTCTGCTGGGCCCTCAAGGCCTGAGCCGTTCGGATCTGCAAAAAGCACTTCTCAGCAGATTCATTCCTCATCTGGTGATTGTTTGGAAGGAGAAAGGCTCTTCCGGGAGCAACTCCATAAAGGAATCTGTTACACAAGAGACAACGGTGTGTGTGTGCCGGCACAATCGATGCGAAGCTCCCTTGACCAAATACGAGGAAATCGTCAAAGTTGTAGAAAGCTTGTGAGGGAATAAAAAACTATGGATTCAGTGTTAGCGGATTCTAAAAAATTGCTTCAAGCAGGGCATATCCAAGAAGGCAGCGCGGGAGTTTATTGGGAGAATTATCAGGGACGCCATTTGGGCGATTATACCCTTTTACGCCTCCTCGGCCAAGGTGCTTTAGGGGCTTCGTATCTGGGAGAACACCGGTTTTTAAAAAGGAATTTTGTTTTAAAGATTTTGGATCCTTCGCTGTGTGAAAATACCGATTTTTTGCACCGCTTTGAAACAGAAGTGGCTATCTTAGCGACGCTGGATCATCCCCATATCGTGAAGGTGCATAATGTTTCAGAAGGAGAGGGTCATTATTTTCTTGTAACAGATCCTGTGATCGATGAAAAAGGAGAAGTTCTTAACTTGTTTGAATATCTTCGTGAGCGAGGAGGGCGTCTTCCAGAAGAAGAAGTGGTGCAGATAATGACTCAGATTGCCAGCGCCCTCGATTATGCGCATCAAAAAGGGTCTCAGGCCGAGCCGTTTGCTCACCGTAGCTTGAAGCCTTCCAATATCTTGATTCTAAAAAAGAAAAATGGGGTTCAAGTTAAAATTTCTGACTTTGGCCTTTCTCGTATTTTAGGATCTTCTCCTTATATGAGCCGCATCTATCAAGCAGTGGCTGCAAAAGTAGGGGAACCTATAGAAGTTCTTCCTAAAAAACATCTCTCTTTCTTGCATCATTATTTGTTCTTAGCTCCAGAGCAGCGATGGCAGGTTGCCAATGCCGGCGTAAAATCCGATATTTACGCCTTTGGGGTGCTTCTCTACTTTGTTTTATCAGGGCATTATCCGGAAGGCGCTTTTGAATCTCTTTCCTCCTCCCTTCCTCATTATAAATTGGCATGGGATAAGGTGATTCGTAAATGTTTAGCATCCGATCCGCATAAAAGGCCTGATCAATTGAAGGCGGTCCTTCAAGAACTTTCTCAAGCTGCTTTAGCTCCTAAGATTGAAACAGAATCGCCTGCTTTGAAACCTGTTTTAAACCCTGCCGAAATCAAAAAGCCTGAATTTGTATCGGATCCAGGAGCGATTTTCCAAGCGGAAAAGGTGATCGTCAAATACCAGCCTGAAGCTGGCTCTGAGGGTAAAGCGGAGGTTGCTCCTATCTTAACAGAAATGGCTATCATTCCTGGGGGAGATTTTGAGCGGGGGAGTAATAAAGGTGGCCGCGACGAAATGCCGCGCCATCATATCTCTCTCGATCCTTTTGCAATTGATATCCATCCTGTGACCAACGAGCAATTTGGACGATTTCTAGAGGAAATGGGAGGCGAAAAGGACCACAATAACAATGATATCATTCGCCTGCGCGAGTCCCGCATTAAAAGGGCAGGAGGTAAAATCACTATCGAATCAGGCTATGGTAAACATCCCGTGGTGGGGGTGACCTGGTATGGTGCTATGGCGTATGCAAAATGGATTGGGAAACGGCTGCCCACCGAAGGAGAATGGGAGGTGGCTGCTGCAGGAGGTCTTGTGGATTGTATTTATCCAACGGGTAAAGATATCGACCGGACTCAAGCCAACTTCTTTAGCTCCGATACCACTCCTGTTTTAAGTTATCCTGCGAACGGTTATGGCCTCTATGACATGGCAGGGAATGTCTATGAGTGGTGCCAGGATTGGTACGACTATCATTACTATAATCTTTCTGTTCAAGAGCCTCATAATCCCAAGGGGCCTCTGCAAGGGGTCTATCGGGTTTTAAGAGGCGGATGTTGGAAGAGCCTTAAAGAAGATCTGCGCACTTCCCATCGTCACCGCAATAACCCAGGCACAGTGAATGGTACCTACGGTTTTCGATGTGCGGCTGATGTGACGCATCTTTAGCTTGAAAATATAGGGTAAGACTTCATATCAGGGAGATATATAAGGTTATATCTTTATGGCTTTAAAACGGACGCCCCACGTGCATGTGAACCAGCTGGACAAGGGCGCTTTAAAGCAGGTCTTAAATGTTTTTGACTTATTTGCGATTGGTTATGGGGATTTAGGCTCCTCCATTTATTATGCACTCGGAATTACCGCTTTTTTTGCTCTGGGGGCCACTCCTTTGGCGCTCCTTTTGGCAGGATTCGTGTTCATCTGTACAGCCCTTTCCTACGCAGAGATGTCAGCAGCTTTTCATGAATCGGGAGGATCGGCAAGTTATGCCCGTTATGCTTTCAATGATTGGATTTCCTTTACGGCAGGCTGGGGGCTTTTACTCGATTATATTGTTACAATTGCCATCTCGGCGTTTACCATCGGTCCTTATTTAAGTTATTTTTTCCCTGTGCTGAAAGATAATCTAATTCAAATTATTTTTACAATTGGAGTGATTCTTCTTCTTCTGATTTTAAATATTTGGGGAACTAAAGAATCGACGCGCACAAGTTTCTTTTTGATGGCTTTTACAGTGGTCACTCAGATTGTAATTATTGTTGTAGGCCTTTTTAGCATCCAAGATTTTTCAAAATTTTTCTCCCAATTAGTGATTAACAAGCCGGGGCTTAGTTATGCGCCTTCCTGGAGCGAATTCATGAAAGGAACAGCCATGGCAATGGTGGCTTATACAGGGATTGAATCTATTGCACAGCTCAGCGCCGAAACACGCTCTCCTGTGAGAACGATGCCGCGTGCGATCATCCTTACGACCCTTGTGCTGATTTTCATGTATTTTGGGCTCACTTATATCGGATTTTCACTCATTAGTCCCTATGATTTTGGACATACATATGAAGAGCAGCCGATTGCAGGGATTATAGAGCATTTCAAGTGGGGTGGCTCTTTCTTGTTACCGTGGGTGGGAGTGCTGGCTGCTGTATCGCTTTTTGTGGCAGCAAATGCAGGCCTTATTGGGGCGTCGCGACTTTCTTTTAACATGGGAGAAAATTATCAGTTGCCAGGTTTCTTATATAAACTACACCCTCGCTTTCGTACACCCCACACAGCGCTTATGTTTTTTGCGCTTCTGGCCTGTGCTATTGTAGCAATCAGCCGCGGAAGGCTCAGCTTTTTGGCAGATCTTTACAACTTTGGGGCCCAGATTGCCTTTTTCTCAACGCAGTTATCCCTCATTATTCTTCGTATTAAGAGCCCTGATTTAAGGCGTCCTTTTAAAGTGCCCCTGAATATGAAAATCAAAGGAAAAGAGATCCCTATCCCTGCAGTGCTAGGAGCCCTCAGTAGTTTTGCCGTATGGCTTCTGATTATTATCACTAAACCCGAGGGAAGGTATTTGGGATTTGCTTGGATTGGGCTGGGACTTCTCATGTATTTTTCCTACCGCCATAAGAAAGGGATGGTGGCAACGGGACAGCTTCAGATTAAAAAAGTAAAAATTCCCCATTTTAATCCTGTAAAAATTAGCCACATTTTGCTTCCCCTACGCAGTACAAGCCAAAAAGAAACAGTGCAGATGGCTTGTGAAATGGCTAAGCTGCATAAAGCCTCCATTACAGCAATTCATATTATAGAAGTTCCTTTCTCCATTCCACTGGAGGCCCCCCTTCCCAATCGTCTTGAAAGTGCGACTCAAGTCCTGCAAATAGCAGAAGCGATTGCTCGAGAAGAAGAAGTTCAAATTTCCATGGAAATTTTGCGAGCTCGTAATGTAGGTGAAGCGATCTTGGATCTGGCTCAATTAAGAGGGTTTGACTTGCTTATTCTTGAATCGTCTCTCTCTTCAGGTCAGGGAGGGGTGGGACATTTGATCACTGAGATCTTACCTCAATCTCCCTGTTCCGTCTGGATTTGTCATCCCAAATTTCAAACGAATTTTTAACAAATGTGACATGCCACTTTTTGTTCTTTGTCTAAAATTTTCAAGGGGGGAGTGTCTGTTTGACAAAGAGCTGTGGCATGCGGACAGCGGGTGCTAAAGGCGCACCCTTTCGGAAGGCTGGTGGGGCTGGGAAGGTCACCTTTGAGGAGCATACGAGAAGGTGCTTTTTCCAGCGATGGGATGGCAGAGAGGAGTGCCTGGGTATAAGGATGACGGGGATTTATAAAGATTTCTTCCACAGGGCCGTATTCGATAATTTTTCCCATATACATGACAGCTACGTTGTGTGCGATATAACGGACCATGCGCAGATCGTGAGAGATAAAGAGGTAGGTAATGCCTAGCTCTTGTTGCAGAGCTTTGAGAAGATTTACAATTTGAGCTTGAACTGATACATCTAGTGCAGCAATGGGCTCATCACAGACAATAAATCGAGGATTTAAGATGAGCGCCCTGGCGATGCCAATTCTTTGACGCTGCCCTCCACTAAATTCATGGGGGTATCTTAAGCGGTGGTCAGGATTTAAGCCGACTTGGGCTAAAGCTTGAAGGATCAGCGCGGGGTCGACTCTGATACCATGGATTTTTAAAGGCTCGGCAATAATATCTTCGACTGTCATCCGGGGGTTCAAAGAGGCATAAGGGTCTTGAAAGATAATCTGGGCCTTTTGCCGCCATTTTTTAAGCTGAAATGGAGGCAGAGAAAGAATGTCGGTCCCCTCAAAAAAGATAGATCCGGAAGTCGGCTCAATGAGTCTTAGCAGCAGCTTGCCCAGTGTCGACTTACCGCAACCGCTTTCACCCACAAGACCGAGGGTTTGCCCTTCCTTAATTTCAAGAGACACCTCGTTTACAGCGATTAAAGGTTTTTGGGCGGTGACAAATTTTTTGATGAGCTTGCGTGCAATTAACATATGTCCTTTTTTAGCCAACACCGGCTTTGATGGTCGGGAGAGATTTGAAAAAGAGGAGGAACCTCTTTAAAGCATTTTTCAAAAGCATAAGGACAACGAGGGGCAAAGGGGCATCCTCTAAGGGGCTTGGAGAGGTCGGGGGGAGACCCTGGAATAGGCACAAGGGGTTCACGCGAGGTCAGGGAGGGAATGGATTTCAAAAGCTGTTCAGTGTAGGGATGGGCAGGTTTTTTAAAAATTTGATCGATGGGGGCTTGTTCGACAATTTGACCTGCATACATCACCATTACCCGATCACAAAAGGAAGCCACAAGGCTCAAATCATGGGTAATCAAAATCATGCTTTTACTTGGACTTAACTTCTGCAAAAGCTCCATGATCTGTGCCTGAATGGTGACATCCAGAGCTGTAGTGGGCTCATCCGCAATGAGAATGCGAGGGTTGGCAGCAAGTGCAATGGCGATGAGAACTCTTTGACAAAGTCCTCCACTCAGTTCATGGGGAAATTGGGTGAGGCGAAGCTCGGGATCGGCAATCCCCACTTCTTTTAAAAGCTCATAAGCTGCTGCCTGCGCCTCTTTTTTTGTAACGTGAGGAAAATGACACAAGAAGCTTTCTCTAATTTGAGCTCCGATAGTTAAAGTAGGATTGAGAAAGGTGAGAGGGTCTTGAAAGATCATCCCAATTTCTTTTCCTCGAATTTTTTGCAACTTTTGCTCGTTCATTGCCGATAACATTTGATGGTCATATTGAACCGATCCTCCGGTAATGACAATGGAAGGAGGCAGGAGCTTAATCAGAGAACGCATAAGAAGGCTTTTGCCACTTCCTGACTCGCCGACAATGCCCAATTTTTCTCCTTCTTTAAGAAAGAAACTAACCTGTTTAATCACTTTCCATGAGCCGTCGGCATCTTCGATTTCAACTGTAAGATCTTTCACATCCAAAAGAGCATTCATAACTTTAACCTCGGATCAAATGCATCTCGAATCCCATCTCCTATTAAATTGAAACAGATCATCGTCGAGCTAATGAAGGTAGCAGGGAAAAGAAACCTCCAAGGAAAGTACCGGAGAGCGGAAAGCCCGTCGCTGGCCATCGTTCCCCAGCTTGCAACAGGTGCTTGCACACCTAGTCCTAAAAAGCTTAAAAAGGCCTCAGTAAAAATGGCTGTGGGAATGGTAAAAGTCATCGTCGTGATGATCGCTCCCATGGCATTGGGAAGAAGATGACGAAAAAGGAGTCTCCATTTTGTCGCCCCCAATGCCACTGCGGCCTGAGAATAGTCGAGCTCTTTAAGGTGGAGCACTTGTGAACGTACAATGCGGGCCATGGGGATCCATCCTGTGAGAGTAAGAGCTGCGATAATCGTCAAAAGGCCTGGACTCATCATCACGGTGAGGAGAATCACGATCAGCAAATAGGGGATGGAGTGGAGGATGTCTGTGATTCTCATCATGCCTTCATCGAGTCTGCCGCCCCATAGCCCTGCAATCGACCCGTAAATCACTCCTATGATTAAGTCGACTGTGGCAGCAGTGATTCCCACAAATAAGGAGATACGAGCGCCCCACCAGACCCGGGTAAAAATATCGCGTCCCAGCTCATCTGTCCCAAACCAAAACATCAAAGAAGGGGGAAGGTTTTTAAGAGGAAGATGAGTCTCATAATACGTATGAGGGGAGATAAGAGGGCCTATCAGGGCCATTAAAAATAGAAAAGAAAGAACGCATAACGCAACCATCACCCTTTTTTGGGATCGCAGCCTTCTCCAAGATTGAGTCCAATAACTACTGACCATGTACCTCCGTTTTAATGCGGGGATCAAGCCATGAATAGATGAGATCCACAATAAAAACCGACAACATCAAAAAAGCACTGTAAAAAATCGTCAGGGCCATAATGAGAGAATAATCGCGATTAGAAACGCTTAAAACAAACCATTGCCCTAAGCCTGGAATACCAAAAATTTTTTCTACGACAAAACTGCCTGTCAACACGTTAGCGGTTAGGGGACCTAGATACGTAATCACAGGAAGCAAGGTATTACGCAGCGCATGTTTAAAGACAACTTGAAACGTCGAACAACCTTTTGCCTTGGCGGTGAGAATATAGTCTTGTTGTAGGACCTCGATCATGCTCGAGCGCGTCAGCCTTGCGATAAACGCCGTTGGAAGCGCAGAAAGGGCCCAAGCTGGTAATATACTCTGCTCTATTGAGCCCCACCGAGCTACGGGAAACAAATCGAGCTGCATTGCAAACACATATTGAAGGATGGTGGCTAAAATAAAACTGGGCACAGAGATTCCCAAGACAGCCGCCACCATCGTCAAATGATCTTGCCATTTTCCCCGGTTTAAAGCAGCGAAAGAACCTAAGAGAATCCCACTAGGGATTGCCAGGAAAAGAGCTTCGAGCCCCAGGGTAAGAGAAATAGGAAACCCATCCCGAATGATAGCACTGGCAGGTCTTCCGATATATTTGAAGGAATAACCGAGACGGCCATGAGCTATGTTATTTAAGTAAATCAGGTACTGCTCCCAGAGGGGTTTATCTAGTCCATAGTAGTGTTTGAGGGAGTCAATAATTTCTTGAGGGGCTGTTTCTTCATTGGTAAAAGGATCGCCGGGGATGGAGTGCACAAGAACAAAAGTAAGGGTGATCACCACCCATAAAGACGTTAGAAGAATTAGTAATTTTTTTAACATGTGCCTAAACATAAAAAATACTGTATACTTCTCTCATTATTATGAAAAGAGTCAAGCTACGTAAAAATAAGATTCATCTTACAAGCCTGGGGTGCGCCCGTAATCTTGTCGATAGTGAAGTCATGCTAGGAATCCTTCTAAAAGCAGGTTACCAGCCTACGCCCGAACTGGAGGATGCCGATTTTCTCATTGTCAACACGTGCGGCTTTCTGGAAGAAGCACGTCAAGAGTCTTGCGATACGATAGATGCCCTTCTCACTCATCGTAAAGAAGGGGCAAAAGTCATTGTGACAGGATGCATGGTCCAAAAATATGGTCCTGAAATTCGGAGTCGCTTTCCGGAGGTCCACTATTTTCTCGGCTCAGGTGATATGGAAAAAATTCTTGAGGCTGTAGGTACTCCCGATTCAGGAGAGAACATCACGACCGCTCGCAGCTATCTAGAGTGGGGAGAAATTCCTCGCCAAGTTTCCACTCCCTCTTCTTTTGCATATCTTAAAATTGCTGAAGGGTGCATGAAGCGGTGTGCTTTTTGTATCATTCCCCATATCAAGGGACCTCTTAAATCAAAAACCCTTGAACAAGTGGTGAAAGAATTTCATGCGCTGCTTTCTCAAGGAGTCCACGAAGTCATCCTGATCGCCCAAGATTTAGGAGACTTTGGAAAAGATCGGAAAGAAAAAGAGGGTCTTGCAAGGCTTTTGCGTGCCCTTCTTTCAAATAACAAAAAATTTTGGCTCCGCCTTCTTTACCTTTATCCTGATGAAATCACCCCAGAAATCATGGATATTATTGAAAGTGATCGCCGTATTTGCCGCTATTTTGATATGCCAATTCAACATATCAGCCAGGCTATTCTAAAATCGATGCGTCGGCTGACCTCGCGGGTTCAGATCATCGACATGATCACCCAGCTTCGAACCCGATTTCCCGATATTGTTCTTAGAACAAGTCTGATGGTCGGTTTCCCAGGAGAGACTGAAGAGCAGTTCCAAGAGCTTGTAGAATTTGTCCAAACTTATCCTCTAGATAACGTAGGGGTTTTTAAATATTCGCGTGAAGAAGAATCGTATTCCGCTCAGCTTCCCGATCACGTGCCGGAAGAGGTCAAAGAGCGTCGTTTTCAGGTGCTAGTTCAAGTCCAACAAGAGGTTGTTAAACAAAGGCTTCGCCGCTATGTGGGACAAATCTTGGATGTGATAGTCGAAGGCTACCACCCGGACTCTCCTTATCTCATGCGCGGCCGCTTTTTTGGGCAGTGCCCTGAAATCGATGGAATGGTCATTATTAATGATGGTCGCCTTGTCAAAGCGTTTGGAAAGGTCTACCAAGTCGAAATCACCGACACCACCGACTATGATCTGGTAGGAGGTGTCATTGGAAAAGTTTCGACAGGAAGTCAGAAATTATGTCTCGCATCGTCTTAAAACCGGGTAAAGAAAAATCGGTTTTAAGTTGCCATCCGTGGATCTTTTCTGGAGCGATTGCACGCCGTCCTTCCCATGAGCCAGGCGAAATTTTGCCTGTCTATTCTTCTGATAACAAGTTCCTGGGCTATGGCTATTTTCATCCAGAGAATTCGATTGCAGGTCGGATGCTTACCTTTACTGATCAAAACCCCTTGGAGGCGCTCAAAACTGCTATTAATAAGGCTCTTCAATTAAGAGAGACCTTTACGTCCTTTTCGGGTCGCCGCCTTATTAATGCAGAAGGAGACAATCTCCCCGGATTAATTGTTGATCAATATGACAATGTTCTTGTGCTCCAAATTCATACGGCGGGTATGGAGCGCCTCAAATCTATTATCAGACATCAATTAGTGAAACATCTTAGACCGCGCGCAATTTATGAAAAGTCTCTCTCTTCCGCTCGTAGACAAGAAGGCCTTCCAGATATTCAGGAGCTAATTTACGGGATTGAAACTCCTGAAGTTACAATTGAGGAGCATGGAGTTACGTATATCATTCAGCCTCTTCAAGGGCAAAAAACAGGATTTTTTTTAGATCAGCGAGAGATGCGCCTACAAGTATTGAAGCTTTCTCACAATAAAAGAGTGTTGAACTGCTTTGCTTATACAGGGGGTTTTTCTCTGGCGGCCCTTAAAGGGGGCGCGCACCATGTGACTTCTGTAGATATTTCCTCGCATGCATGCGCTCTTGCAGCACGCCATACGTTCGATCCAGGACAGCACACGATCATTCAAGCCGATGTCTTTGATTTTCTACGTACTCAACCTCTTGATTATGAATTGGTAGTTTTAGACCCGCCCGCTTTTGCCAAAAAGCGCGCCGATCTAGAAATGGCTTCTAAAGGCTATCGTGACATCAACCGCCTAGCCTTTCAGAAAATGCCACGCAGTTCTATTCTTCTGACCAGTTCTTGTTCTTCTTACATAGATTTAGAACTTTTCCAAAGGATTATTTTTCAAGCGGCTGCTGATACGGCTCGCTTTGTGCGCATTCTAAGCAGGCATATCCCCGCCCTGGACCATCCTGTCTCTCTCTATCACCCCGAAGGGAATTACCTCAAAAGCTTGCTTCTGTACATTGAGTAATTAGACTTTTAGCTTAAGCAAGAGGTGTCTATTGTGTATTTATTTCCCGATTGGTATCAAAGATTTAATGGTGGATTTAAAGGGACTTACTTCAGAGGAAGCACAAAAGCGCCTGCATAAATATGGCCCTAATAAACTTCCAGAAGAAAAGCCACACTTTATTCTCCATTTCCTGGGCAAATTTTGGGCCCCTGTGCCCTGGATGCTAGAAGTTATTATCCTTCTTGAACTTGTTCTGGGAAAATGGGCAGAAGCATGGATTATTGCAGCTCTTACTCTTTTTAATGCATTGATGAGTTTATTGGAGGAGGGAAAAGCCAAACATTCTCTCAGTTTATTGCGCAATAAACTGAGAATCCAAGCGCGTGTTTTACGAGATAACCAGTGGAGGACTATCTTAGCAGAAGACCTTGTGCCTGGAGATTTAATCCGTTGCAGAATGGGAGATATTATACCCGCCGATAGTCTCTTAATCGAAGGAAGTCTGTCAATCGACCAGTCGACAGTGACAGGGGAGTCGCTTCCTATTGAACCGCTCCCAGGCGCTACTCTGTACGCAAGCACGCTTGTTAAGCACGGAGAAGCCAGTGCTAAAGTCATTTCAACGGGTCGAGCGACATTTTATGGCAAAACAGCTGAAATTATGAGTGGTGCTAAAACACCCACTCATTTGCAGCAGACTATCTTGTTGATTGTAAAATATCTGATGGCTTTTAACGTGTTCCTGATTTTTTTCCTTTTTGTTTTTTCGTTTTTTCATACGATTCCATTCTCTGAGTTGATTCCTTTTTCTCTCTTGATTTTTGTAGCTTCAGTTCCAGTTGCTCTTCCAGCAACGTATGCCTTATCGACAGCATTGGGGTCTATGGAACTTGCCAAAAAAGGGGTGCTAGTGACCCGTCTTTCATCCATTGAGGAGGCGGCTGCTATGAGCAACTTATGTGTGGATAAAACGGGCACGATTACAAAAAATGAACTGACGATTGCGGGGGCTAAAACTTTTCAACCTTATTCAAACGATGACCTCTTTGCTTTAGCAGCTCTTGCATGTGAAGAAGCAACCCAAGATCCCCTAGATCTTGCCATTTTAAAAAAAGCTCGAGAAGGGAAGTCTCAGTTTGACTCATTGATAAGAACTCAATTTATTCCCTTTGATCCTGCCACCAAATGCAGCGAGGCGTTTGTAGAGGGAGGAGAGCATATCATAAAAGGTGCACCTTTAGAGCTTTTGAAAAAGATCTCGCTAAAAGAAGATGTTTCTTCGGATATGGAGCTTCTTTCTTCCAACGGTTCTCGTCTTTTAGCCGTCACTTTTAATAATATGCTTGTGGGCTTCATCGCTTTTCAAGATCTACCCAGGGAAACCTCTCTAGAATCCATAAGGGAAATTCAAGAGTTAGGGGTTAAAATTACTATGCTGACAGGAGACGGGGCTGCAACTGCCAAGTGGATAGGGCACGAGGTTGGAATTGGTTCTCATCTTCTTTCGAGGGATAAATTGGCTCATACTTCGGATAATGAGATTGTTCAAAGCGACATTATTTATGGAGTTTTTCCCGAAGATAAATTTGAAATTATTCAAATTCTACAAAAGAATGGGCACATCTGTGGGATGACTGGAGATGGAGTTAATGACGCTCCTGCCTTAAAGGCCTCAGAGGTCGGTATTGCTGTTAGAGATGCAACTGATGTGGCTAAAGCTGCTGCAAGTCTTGTGTTGACCAAAGAAGGATTGGTGAATATCGTGGATGCTATCAAAGTAAGTCGATGCATTTACCAGCGGATGCTGACGTATACGCTCAATAAAATTATCAAAACCTTTGCCATCTCCATCCTACTTGGTCTGGGCCTCATTTTGACAAACCAATTTATTATCTCTCAGTTATTGATCGTGTTGCTTCTTTTTGCCAATGATTTTATTTCGATGTCTATTTCCACAGATCGGGTTCATTTTTCACGGACTCCAGACCAATGGGATATTCGAAAATTGATGGGAGTGGGAGGGATTTTTGCCCTGCTTGTTCTGCTTTTTTCTTTTTTTATTCTGTATGTAGGAATGACTTTTTTACATTTATCGATCGAAGAAATCCGCACACTCGTCTTTCTTACGTTAGTATTTACAGGACAGGCCACGATTTATTTAATCCGCGAAAAAAAACACTTTTGGCATTCGCGTCCGAGTCAGTGGATTATCTTTTCGTCTCTTTTTGATATAGGTGTGACAAGCTGGATGGGAGCCCAGGGTATTTTAATGGCACCTCTTCCTTTCTACCTTATTGCAAGTTTGATCTTGGTGGTTATCCTTTATTTTATCGCTATAGATGTCCTAAGAGGATGGATATTAAAGCAAAATTAGACATCTTTCGACTGATCTTCCAACTGGCATGGCAGCTATTTAAGAGACTCCTAACCGTCGATTTAACCCATCTTTTCAAGATATCAATGGGTTGCTTACAGCCACTTGAGTTTCTCGGTTAAGCGGTTTTTGATAATAGCAAGAGTTATATTGGAAGCCAAGAAATCGTTAAGCCCAACAGCAAATTTTTTGGTCCTAGCAAATTTTTCGGTCATTTTTCGGTCATGGGGTTGCACATTGTCCTCTAAACCCTCTGCAGACTTTCTGAAAATTGCTGATTTTTTCAAGCAAAGCAGTCCTTGGAAGAAGTTCTATTAAAACTTCCACCCTAGCTCTAAGCCCCCAAAATACGATTGATAATTGACCCCAAATTCTCCCTGAAAATTAAGTGTGAAAAAAGGATATTGATTTTGGTTTGGAACAACAGAGATATTGCATTCCACTCCCCCCAAATTGTAAGCGCTTGATGAGCCAATGCCAACATTAAAGGCAGAAGGAGCACCTCCTACAAAATAAGTCGTCTGTGATTTAAATTGAAAAGGAGTCATGTTAATATAGCTGGCTTTTTCTTCTAAAATTAAACTTCCCCAGCTGAAGTTAAACATCTCATAGAGTCGAATGCCTGTTTCACCGCGCAGGAGAGAATTGTACTGCCCTGCCACCACTAGATTAAAACCGGACGATCCTTTTTCTGTGTAATGCTTTTGCCAGTTATTTACCCAATCAAACATGATAAATGGCTCTGCTGTCAACCATTGCATTGCTTTTCGGTACGGCGTCATAGAAAATTCAAGATGGGGTGAAAGGAGCCATCCATGGGTTTTTGATTTAGAGGTGATTGACAAAATACTATTTCGATGATTTTTAAGCTGGTAGCCTCCGCCCCAGAGCGAAGCATTTAAAAAGAAGTTGCCCCATTGGAATGTCGTATAGAGTAGGCCTACCTCTTCATTGAGCTGAGCCCGACTTCTTTGAGAATCATAAAACTTAATGCCATCTCCTGCAAATCCTAATCCTGCTCCCACAACGTAGGTGGGCTGCCGATATTCAAATCCTAAAAGAGTACCCCCGATATTATTGTTGAACTGGAAGGTAGTGCCTCTTTGCTTTTGTCGGACCCGATCGTAGAAAGGTGCCGCCCAAATGGCATAGTCGGGCGTTTTGGAAGAAGAGGGGGGGGTAGAAAGAGTAGAGTCCGCGCTAGTTAGGAGCCCCAACTCCGAAGCTTTTTTCTCAGAATCTGTTTCAAGAGCTTTTTCTGTGAACCAGGGTAACTTATGATGAATCATCGTATGCATTTCTAGTGCATGAGAAGCTGCTAACAGCGCTACATGGGGACTATTATAAGACCCAATAGAGGAAGGAGCCATCAGATCTGCAATTGCAACGGCTTCAATATTTCCCTGAAAGTTACTTCCGAATAACGAAGTTGCAATACCCGAAGGAGATACAATCGCTGCGTAGGCATTGCCAGTTTGAAGATTTCGTCCCCCGATGATTCCGACCCCCTGATTATTAATACCAACGGAATTTATAATGCCGTTAATGGTAGGAAAGTCAGTTCCTGAAATCGGGTTCACAATCCCTGAAGGAGAAATGAAAGCTGCATACGCTTGCTTGCTATCTATTTCAAAGCCTCCGATAATGCTTGCTCCTGCCTCATTGATGTCGACACTTAAGATATTACCCTCACTAGGAAGGGATGCTTGATTAATAAAACTGAAGGTACCATCAGGCGATATAAAACATACATACGGAATGCCAGGATCTGAGCTAGTATTTGCGTCTGTATATCCTCCCGCAATCGCCATGCCTTTACTATTGATAGCTGCGGAGTAGAATTCCCCTTCTGTAGGCAATAAAGAAGTCGGAATTGCCGTTAAAGTGCCTGATGCATTGAGTAAATAAAGCTCAGGACCTGGAGGTGAATTATAATTCAGGCCTCCTATGATGCCTATTCCACTGTCATTGATTGCACAAGCTTGAAACCGTCCAGAAAACAAAGGACTCACCTTCAGCTCTGTCAATGTACCAGTCGGAGAGACTAAAACAGCATAGGGAGTGGTCAAGGTCCCGTCTGTTCCTACGGCTAACGCAACTCCACTTTCATTGATATCCACATTGTAAAAGATTCCTGCATGTGAGATTGGATACTTTGGATCCAGGATACGTGTTAATACACCAGAAGGGGAGACGATACCTAGGTAAGGGGGAGCAGGCGAAATTGATAAATCTTGCCCTCCAACCACTGCTGTTCCACTGTTATTGATCGCGACACTCAGAATTACACTTGGCTTTGGCAAATTTCCCGTGACAGGAGTTAACGCACCCGTAGGAGAGACTAAACCGACGTAAGCGGCCTGAACGTAGGAGGGATCTTCAGTTCCTATAATCCCCTTATTTTTTTGATTAATATCTACCGTACTCACTTGATTAGCAGATAAGGGAAAACCAGGCCCTGTAAGGGAAATAAAGGAACCTGAAGTTGTTTGAATTGCTCCATAGGAGGGAGTAGAACCTGTGGTAATTTGGCCGCCGATGACGCAATTAGCATCAATATGTCCTACAATAGACATAACCATTAAGGTGGTTAAAATGGACGTGTATTTCATAGAGTGGTCCTTTTATTTCCTCTTTTAATCGACTGAATAAATGGTTTTTGACTTTTTTGCAATTTTTTTTAAATTTATCACTTAATTGAAAATAGCGTATAATCAATTGGCATGGAAAAGTGGAAATATATCATTGCAGTTTTAGGAGCTTTTCAGTATGGCTACAGCATCGCTATCATGGCGGGAGCGCTTCTCTTTTTGATTCCTGTGTATGAGCTGGATGCGACTCAGCAAGGATTTCTTGTTAGCGCCATTTTAATCGGGGCTCTTTTAGGGGCAGCTGTCTCAGGAACTTTCGCGGAACTTTTTGGAAGGAAGCGGTCTCAAATTGTAATTGCTGGAATTTTTTTCTTGGGGACCCTCATGCTGGTCTCTTCTCCCATTTTTTCTGCTCTTGTTTTAGGACGGATGATTCAAGGTGTTGGGGCAGGCGCTATTTCAGTTGTAGGACCTATTTATATTGCAGAAATAGCTCCTGCTGCAGCACGAGGAAGGTATGTCTCTTTTTACCAATTAGCAGTCACGCTGGGAATTTTATCTGCCTATTCAGTGAGTTATTTGTTTTCCCAGGATGGGGGCTGGCGTTGGATGTTTGCAATTGGACTTATCCCAGCCATTGTGCATGGGATCGGTTTTTTCTTTCTGCCAGATTCTAAATCCAAACAGTCCTCGACAGCGGGCTCTTGGAAAACCCTTTTTAAGCCCGAATACCGTTCTTTTTTAATTGCAGCAACTGCCGTTAACTTTTTCCAGCAGCTCACGGGAATCAATGCGGTGATTTACTTTGCTCCTTCTATTTTTGAAAAATGTGGTTTTAAATCAGCCTCCATGGCTATTTTCTCAGCAGTTCTAATTGGAATTGTCAACTTTCTCTCAACGATTATTTCATTGTTTCTAGTGGACACGAAGGGACGTAAGCCTCTTCTTTTACTGGGTCTGATTGGAATGATTATTTCTCTTTCTGCTCTTTCCCTGGCTTGCTTTATGCAAACAGCTGCAGCTCCATGGATTGCTATCGGAAGTCTTATGGTCTATATTGGGTGTTTTGCCTTTGGCCTAGGGCCCATTCCACAGCTTGTAACATCTGAAATTCTTCCAGACTCTATTCGGGGAAGGGGTGTTTCTTTCGCTATGTTTGTCAGCTGGATTTGCAATTTTTTAGTGGTTTTCACATTCATGGATCTTGTGACAAAGATCACACAAGCTGGAACTTTTCTTCTCTATGTTATTTTCTGTATTGTTGCTTTCTACTATATTTGGAAAAAAATCCCTGAGACAAAGGGTACTGTCCTTAAATAGGAAAGAAATATGTCATTTGCCGAGATACAAAAATACCTAGGCTCTAAAGCAGAGTCTCTTCTTTCGCATGTATGTAAAACAATTCCTAAAGAGAAACTTCATATCCCAGGTCCTGATTGGATCAACCGCATTTTTATGCTTTCTGATCGTTCGATTCCAGTGCTTAAAAATCTCCAGACATTGTTCAACCATGGGCGCCTCTCTCATACAGGATACCTGAGCATCCTTCCTTTAGACCAAGGAGTGGAACATTCGGCAGGAGCTTCTTTTGCTGTCAACCCCGACTATTTTGACCCGGAAAATATCTTCAAATTAGGTCTTGAGGGAGGCGTGAGTGGGATTGCGTCGACTCTGGGTATCCTGGGGAGTGTTGCCCGTAAATATGCCCCCTATATTCCCCTCATTTTAAAAATAAATCACAATGAGCTCTTAACGTATCCTAATAAAAGCGATCAAGTCATTTTTGCCTCTGTCAAACAAGCTTGGAATATGGGATGTGCGGCTGTCGGCGCTACCATTTATTTTGGATCACATGAGAGCGATCGGCAAATTATTGAAGTGAGCAAGTGCTTTGAAATAGCACACGAGCTAGGTATGGCCACAATCCTATGGTGTTATCTTCGCAATTCTGCTTTTAAAACAGCTGAGCACGACTATCATGAAGCCGCAGATTTAACAGGACAAGCTAATTATCTCGGAGCTACCATTCAAGCCGATATTGTCAAACAAAAACTTCCCACTTGTAATGGGGGCTTTAAAGCCCTAAAGTTTGGCAAGCAAACAGAGGCGATGTATAACCAGCTTTGTACTGATCATCCTATTGACCTTGTCCGCTACCAAGTTGTCAACAGCTACTTAGGACGTGCGGGATTGATCAATTCCGGAGGACCTTCAGGTGATAATGACCTGAGAGCGGCGATTGAAACAGCTGTGATTAATAAGAGGGGAGGAGGGATCGGTCTTATTTCTGGAAGAAAAGCTTTCCAAAAACCTCTTAAAGAGGGGATTGAACTTCTCCATGCTATTCAAGATGTCTATTTAGCTCGAGAAGTGACCATTGCCTAAACGGACGCTTTATTTTCTCCATGGATTTTCCGGTGATCCTGAAGATTGGAATGAGGTGATTTCGTATCTTCCCGGTGAAAAGTGCTTTGCTCTTAGATATCCTTTTCAAATTCCTTCCGATGGAATCTTAATCGGCTATTCGATGGGTGGTCGTATTGCGCTCGGTTCTTCTCTTCCTAAGGTTATCCTCTCTGCTCATCCTGGTTTTCTACCGGTTTTTCAGAAGTCGGCTTTGGAGAGGAGTCCGGAGGCATCAGAGGAAAAGGCTGCTCGGGCCTTGAGGCAGCAGCAGTGGATTCAAAAACTCAAGACTGTTTCTCTTTCTCAATTTTTTGAGGAGTGGTACGCACAGCCTCTTTTTATTTCTTTAAGAGCCCATCCCAACTTTCCCTCTATTTTAAAGAGGCGCTTACAACAAGATCGTCAAACTCTCATCCACCAATTAGAGAAACATCCGCTGGGCAATGGATCGCTGGATCTATTTTCTTCATCCTGCTTTATACCCTTCTTTATACATGGGGCACTCGATGAAACTTATTCCAACCTCTACCAGAGATCCCATATTTCCTCGTATGAAATTCCTAGAGCAGGACATGCTTGCCACTTAGAAAACCCTCTTGATACCGCGCTTCAAATTAAAGCCTTAATCAACTGTTTTTAAGCACTTTTTCACCCTCCGTATGGGCAACTAAAACAGCACAAGAGGTATCACTAAAGACATTCACTGTAGTGCGACACATATCGAGGATTCTGTCGACAGGTAAAATGAGAGCAAGTCCTTCGACAGGAACGCCCATGGCATTGAGCACAATCATAATAGAAACCAAACTCCCCGAAGGGATGCCTGCAATACCCATTGACGTAATAAGAGATAAGAATATGATCAAGGCTTGATTTACAAAAGAGAGCTCCATTCCATAGACTTGAGCGATAAAAAACGCCGCCACACACTCATAAAGAGCTGAACCCGACATATTGACAGAGGTCCCGAGCGGTAACACAAAACTGCAAATCTTGTTAGAGACCCCCGCTCTTTTCTCTATACAATCCATTGTAATCGGGAGCGTTGCTGTGGAAGAGCTGGTGGAAAAAGCAGTCGCAAGAGCAGGTCCGACGGCTTGAAGATGCCTCAGAGGACTTAAACCCGCAAAAGTCAAAAGGAGAGGCAAAATAATCAACATAAAAGTTATCAGACTTAGGAGGACTGTCCCGAAAAACGAAAGAAGAGGAATAAAACTTTCAGAACCATTGGATGCAGTGGCTTTTGCAACTAAAAAGAAAACACCGAGGGGCATTGTTTTCATAAACAAATGCGTCATTTTCATCAGAGTATTAAAAACTCCCTTGACGCACATAGAAACCGCGCTTCCTGCTTCAGAATCACTCTTAGACAAAGCAAAACCAAATAAAATGCTAAAAAAAAGGATTCCGAGCATATTTCCCTGGGCGGCTGCTTCGAAGATGTTAAACGGGATGATTTTCGTGATAATTTGACCGATAATCTGCAGATGGGAGGTGTTAGAGTGAACAAGAAGCTGGTTGATCGATTCATTGGGTATAGCTGCTGGAGGGGGTGCATCGGAGCCAGGGTGGAATAGATGCACAAACATAAGCCCTGTCATGACTGCTAAGAAAGTTGTTAAAATATAAAAGAAAAATGTCTTAGCACCGAGCCTTCCAAAAGAATGATCACGTCCCATTTGACTGATCCCAAATATCACGCTTGAGGAGACCAAAGGAATCATCAAGAGAGTTAAGGCATTTAAAAAGACCTGACCCAAGAAGGCGAAAAGTTTAATGTAGGCAATTCCCAAAAAGGTTGAATCTTGTTTAGAAAAAGCACCCACGGCAATTGCTAAGACAATCGCAACCAAAACCTGCCACAATGTTGAAGATTTTTTTATCATAAACTACAGATTCTAAAGGATAGCGTTGTTAGATTCAATGTTTTCCTTCGAAATTGAATGGAGACCGCATTTTACTGACATGTCGAGTTAGGAACAATGTTAATATTTCCCGTTAAGGTAGGAGAAGGAGTATTCGTAGTAAGGGAAGAGGCTTCTAAATTAAAGGTGCCTGCCGAATTTGTCAGATCAAAAGCTTGATCGGCTTGATTATTGAGAAATTTTAAGCAGAGGTTAGCATTCGCCGAGGTGGTTTGAATGAGCATGCTTTGAGAGCCTATCCCTGTTTGAGAAATGGTGTTATTGGAAATATTTCCTAGGGTCGGCTGTTGGCATGGCATTATGAGGGATTCCTTTCCTGTATTAACAAATGAGTTTCCCATGACTGTGAAGTTTAAAGGCTGAGTTGTATTGGCTGGAACAAAATTAATTCCATATCCGGCGTTATTATATAGCTGGTTATTTAGGATATTGACTGTACAAGAAGCGCCTGTATCAGGAGCAATATAAATACCTTCACTTAATGCCGCCCCGTCCATTGTATTCCCAGAAACGGTGAGTGTTGCATTTGAACTATTCTGAGGCCTCAGAGCTAGGAGAGTATTATCTGGAATAGCAGATGGGGAGATAGTGATATTGTTGTTTTCAACGGTGGCTGTTAAAGTAGAGTTATTATAACTGAGGAGGTCAATACAAAGGTTAGTCTGAGAATTGGATATAATATTATTCTTGATATTGACTATCATGTTTGAATCCTCTTGAGGGATTATAACTATCTCCTCTGCGTTTGCGTTGTTGAATACATTATTTGTGATATTGGCTATCGTATTTGCACTACTGTAACTTAATATAACTATCTCCTCTGCGTTTGCGTTGTTAAATACATTATTTGTGATATTGGCTATCGTATTTGCACTACTGTAACTTGACATAAAGATCTCATTTGCGTTTGCGTTGTTGAATACATTATTTGTAATATTGGCTATCGTATTTGCACTACTGTAATTTGATATAACTATCTGTTGTCCCATTCCGTTGTTGAATAGATTATTTGTAATATTAGCTATCGTGGTTGGATTCTCGACGCACGTTATAAAAACCGGATTTTCATTCGCTTTCTCGAATACATTATTAGAGATGGTTAGATCAAAAAAGGCAGAACCAATGCTAGAAAAAAATACGGGAAGACTTGTTTGAGAAAAATAATTATTATTAATGACAATGTTTGACATCGCAAAACTAGTGCTAACGTCTATACTTATCCCTGTTTCTACTTGATTCACACCAACTAGTGTATTGTTTGCAATCAGGATGTTTCCATTGAGTGTTGTTAATTCGGTTTCTTTATTTCCAAATCCAATGCCTCCGTTGCCATTCCTATTTATATTGTTGATTCCTGTGATCACATTATTAAGGATGGTTGTATCGGTGATGTTATCACCATGAATAGCGGCGACATCTCCTCCTGGATAAGCAATTTGAAATCCCGAGACAAGATTGTGACTGGCAAGCTCTATTCCATTGCTACCCGGGCTGTTCGTCATATTAGGCATGACAGATGAAAGGGGAGAGATAACGAACTCCCCTAGCGTGGTGGGCAGGACATGAGGGATCGCGGCTCCTAAGAACCACTGATAATCCTGTAAGGTAATTCCGGCATTCATCCCTTGGGAAGTTCCATCCCCTCCAAAGACATAAATCACATCGTAAGCAGACGAGGCATTTTGGGCTTCTAAAAGGGTAGGAAAAGGAGATTCAAACGTACCTAAAGAATGGCTCGTATTGTCAACAAACCAAAACACATAGGGCTTTCCTGAAGCAGGGTTAATAGCTCGACTCATTTTGCGCCGAGTGTCGATGGGAATAATTTCATCACGATCAACATGTTGGTAGAGTCGATGCATGAGAATGGACTCTGTGGAAGATTTCAAGTGTTCCTTTGACTTATCTTCTTTTCTTCCTCCAAAAGCAATAGTAAGGCCTATAGATCCCTGGCCTCTCCATTGAAAGAGATTGTCGTATGAAGCAATGCCCTCTAAGTGCAAGTATTTAAAGAAATCCATTTTAGTACGGACCTGCCCTCCCCACGAATGCTTGCTTTCACCGAAGAGATAGTAAGGACCACCCGCTAGATAAAAAAGAGCATTCCGGGGATTTTGGTTGAGATGCCATCCTATCTCTGCATTTAAATGCGTAAGAGCAAACTCTCGTTTACGCGATAACCACATGGTGTGGCCTTTAAAGTACTCGAACTTGGGATGAAAAAAAGAGCTGTGAGCTTTCCCTATAGGAAGATAAGAGTTGAGGCGAAAGTCGATTCTGGATCCGAGAGATTCCAATCCAACAGAAATCTGCTTATAGGAGCTACGTGATGTGTGGCGATAGTCATAGAAAGCATTAAAACCCCAGATATATGAACTGAGATAGCGCAGACCCGCCCCTGCATTCGCAGCAAAGTAGTGGTTGTTGAAAAGGTGGCCCCGTACATCGATAAAAGGGAGCCATTTGTCAGAGAAGGGTTTGGAGGGAGCAAAAAAAACTTCTAAGGTCCCATAACCGTGGTTATACCCGATTCCACGCCCTCCCTTATATCTTAGATCGATTTGATAGGGACGAGGGCTGGGAGCATTATCAGCGGAAGGGGCTTCTAGAGCAGTAGGAGACGAACCTCTCAGTTGGACCATCCATACACTTGCGAGGAAAATAGAAGGAAAAATTTTTTTTAAATTCATAACTAAATGTTAAAAAAAAGTAAAAATAACTTACAAGAAAATTGATGATCTAACATAAGATCTATTATCAGACGTTCTATGAAATGAAAGTTTACGCCCTTTGGATTAGAGAATTTGTTTCAGACTTTTCAATCCCTCTTGATTTTTGTTAATCCATGATAAAGAGATGGGATTCACATTTACAAAACGTTTGGATTTTATAAAATTATACGCTTTATCTCTATCCACCCCACAACTGTAAATGAGGTAACATATAAGAAATGTGGCACTCCGATCCTGTCCTTGTTGGCAATGGATTAGAATAGATCTATCTTTAGAACGAGCCTCATCGACGAATTTGAACGCTTCTTTGAGATTATAAAGACTGAAATCTCGAAGAGATATATCTTCAATGGGTTTCTCATTTCCATGCCCCAAGAAATACCGCTGAGGCTGTCTTTTTAGTATGCGCGGGTTGCTAAAGTAGATGCTTACACTTAAGAGATAGTCCACTTCCAACTGAACTTGATTAGGAGTCGTGTCGGCACTTTCCCCTCCCAAAAACACCTTTTCAAAGATGCAATGTGCTATGAAAGGAGGGCTCGCGTCTCTGGGATTAAATAATAGTGGGGTTGTTAAAATTTCATTGCTCAAGGGCTCGTTTTTCGTTTTTAGCAATTGTTGTACAATTGAAACACTTTCCTGGGAAATCCTGCTATAGGAAGGCATGGTATTAAAAGATCCGAGCTCGATATTTTTCTTATTAATCATAATTGCTTCAACTTTCTAAGTTAGAAATTGGACTTTAAAAAACAAACGGAGCTTATCATAAGTCCCTTTAGAAGCGAAATGAAAAAGGTTCTTTTATAATAGACCTTCTACTTTTAAATTGCCTATTTTAAACGATTTAGATGTTCTCTTTTCATTCTTTTTAGCGGCCTCTTTCTCAATTCCATGACTCAGTTAAAAGGAAAGCTCTGCAGGTCACAAAAGAGCGGAAAAGACCCTCCCTCACCTTCCGAAAGTATCTCTTTTGCCTTTTTTCAATTTCCCGATACACGCTAGACCTTGCCTCTAGACGGATCCAATGCATTCATCAGCACAAATTTATGGACTTTTTGAGTCTATTTTCATCTCTCATCTTCTTGGGCATAAGAAGGAGTCCAAATAGTAGCATCCACCAGTGCTTGGGGATCTTTTTTAATGGCAAGGCCCTCTTCTTGAGCTGCCTCAATGACGCCGATGGCAATTTCGCGCGAGATCTCTCTTAATCTTTCAAAGGGAGGAAAGAGGGGTCCAGTCGGAGAATTTAAAAGGGGTGAATGGGCGGATAACACTTCTGCTGCTCTATAAAACATCTTTTCACTGACTTCTTTTGCCTTACATGCGACCACTCCGAGACCCATACCAGGATAGATAAAGACGTTATTACACTGGGCAATGGAGACCGGACGTCCTTGATAAGAGACATCTGTAAAAGGGCTCCCTGTGGCAATAATGGCTTTCCCTTGCGTCCATTTTAAAATATCGTTAGGGTGAGCTTCACTTTTGCTCATAGGATTGGAGAGGGGTAGAATAATGGGCCGCTCTGTAAAACGGGCCATAGTTGAGACGACTTCTTCATTAAAAGCATTATATTGTGCAGAGACTCCAATTAAAACAGTCGGATGAATGGTTTGAATGGTTTGAAGGAGGCTCACTTTTTGGTTAGGAGGGATCTCCTGGAGAGTGCATGCAAACGGTCTTTGGTGGGGTGGAATGTGGGTAAGTCCTGTATGGACAAGCCCTTCCACATCCACTATATAGATGCTTTTTAAAGCCTGTTCTTTGGAAACCCCTGCTGTTAGCAGGGCCCCAACGAGGTGCTCGCAAATCCCAATTCCAGCGGTTCCTCCTCCAAAGACGACAATTTTTTGTTCATGGAGTTGGGTTCGATTTGCTCGAGTCGCTGCATAAAGGGCTGCTAGAACCACGGAGGCTGTTCCTTGCATATCATCGTTGAAAGAACAGATTTTCTTTCGGTATTTTTCTAGGAGTGGACGTGCATGCTCTTTGCCAAAATCTTCCCATTGGAGCAAAACATGGGGATATTTTTTCAAAACATTTTGGATAAATTGGTCGACAAAAGCATCGTAATCTTTTCCCCTGATACGAGTATGCCTCCAACCTAAATAGAGAGGATCATTGAGTAAGAGAGGATTGTCGGTCCCTACATCTAAAACAATAGGGAGCGTCCGGCCGGGGCGAATACCTCCAAAAAGGGTGTAGAGAGTCAGCTTTCCTACAGAAATAGCAATCCCTCCTGTGCCAAGATCGCCTAGTCCTAAAATCCGTTGTCCATCGGTCACAACGATGACGTCGATCTCTTTTTGATCTATATGAGAGAAAATCTCTTCCATGCGATCACGGTGAGGATAAGCTAGGTAAAGTCCTTGCGGCTCTGTATAAAGATAACTGAAATGAACGGAGTAGTCCCCTATTGTAGGGGTATAAATAAGAGGAAGCATTTCAGTGATATGGTCGGAGACAAGCTTGTAAAAAAGAATTTCATTACGATGCTTAAGCGCAGAGAGAAAAAGGTGTTTAGCAAGGTCGGTTGTTTGGGCTTTAAAATTTAAATAGCGGCGCTGGACTTGCTCTTCTAATGTTGAAACATGATAAGGCAGTTTCCCATGAAGATGATACCGATCGCGTTCTTTTTCGGTAAAAGCCGATCCTTTATTTCTAAAAGGATCCGACAAAATTTTCCAAGGCTTCTCTTTTTGAATCATCAACCTACTTCTATAGAAGATGATGTTTAAGCTTCAATATTTTTTTCAGCTTCTTGGATAGATTCGTCTTTAATTCTAAACATTTTGTAGACGACAAAAGCCCAGAGCATCAGGATAAAAAAACTACCCCAGGATAGAGTGATAAGCATCTCCGAAAGGCCGAGAAATTGGAGGGCAAAAATTAAACAAGAAGCTACCGCTTTAGAACTGCGATAGGCAAATACATCGATGATGGCTTTGGCCTGGAATTTTTCATCTTGTTTTAAAGGGATATAGAGCATTTCTTTAAGAACTCCAAAGAGGGAGAAGTCAAAGGCTTTGATCGTAACAAAAGCAACCGAAATCATTGCAAAGGTGGGGAAGAAAAGGGAGCCTATAGCATTAATAGCAAGAAGAAGGGGCATGGCTAAGTGGCTCCTCCGCAGGCCCAGAAAATGCACGAGAAAAAAAGAGCCAAAAAGTTGGAGACTAAGGCTCAACAGATTGGCAATTCCAAAAATTTTACCACAGTATTCGGTGCGCATATCTTGCACCAGGATAGAGCGTTCCAAGATGTCATTAAATTGATAGTAGATCAGTGTGGTTGTCACCTGCATCACAACCACCAAAGTTAAAATAAACATGAGATATTTAGAGTGGCGGATGACAGATACTCCTTGCCAGAAGTTCCTAATTTGGGACGTTTGAGGATGTACCCCTTTTACATCTTTTTCGACATGGCTATTTTTCATTAAAAAGTAGAAAGCGATCCCCAAAATAAAGAGTAGAGGAAGACTTCCAAGAAGCAAGTTTGTAGAGCCTATTTTAACGGCAAAATAACCCGGAAGAGAATTTCCGAGAATTCCCCCTATCCCTCCACAAGCAAAGATCATCCCATAGAGATATTTTGCTTGCTCTATCTTAATTGTAGAGTGGATCACCGACCATAGCTGTTGAAATAGCACCATCACATAAATCTCTTTCCAAATATAAAAGAAGAAGGGACAGTAAGGTATTTTTGTCATAAAAAAGGCTGCGACTGCATTGATGACAAAAATGGAAATTAAGATTCTATAAAATGTTTGATGGATCCCAATTCTGGGCAAGTACCTATTATATAACTCAATAGCAATGAAATTAAAAGGCACAATAGCAAGCCAAACGATCGGAAAAAAAGTAGTGCCATATGTAGAGAGAAATACACTGTGGCTGACGGGACGCACAATCCCATAGTCCCCCATAATACAAAATCCACAGATCATGGCACAAAGCACAAAAAGGGGTCGGCCCCCTGTGAGCTTAATAATTTCGGATTTTATAAAATTCCAAGACATGGCCGGATTATACACCGTGTAAGGGTTTGGTTCAAATAAGGATAGATAGATGGATTTAAAAGAATTACAGCTTGATAAACGCGAATAAATTTTTTAGAAAATAGAATTCCTTCCATTGGCGGATGAATGTAGCACATGGCAAGAAAAATTTGTATCACTAAGTGAGAGAAAAATCGATCAAAAATTTTATTACACACCCTGCTTGAGCAAAGGGCTTGAGCTAAAGGTTCACTGAACTTTAGTTACGAAAGAGGCCTACCGAGACACCCCTTCTAAAGCTTTGACTACGAAAAGCGAGTGCGATAAAATAGGAAGTCGTATGTCTATTTCTGTGCATGTTTTAACTAAAAACTCTGCCGCAACTTTACAAAACACTTTACAATCTCTGACTCTTTTTCCTGAGGTGATTATTTTGGATACAGGTTCTACAGATGAGACATTAGAAATTGCGTCTAAATTTCCGCGGGTTAAAATCCATCAAGCCCCAATGACAGGATTTGGAATGGCCCATAATGCCGCTGCCTCCTTAAGCTCGCTCGATTGGATTTTATCTATTGATAGCGATGAAGTGCTCTCTCTAGAAGCGGCCCAAGAAATTCTGGGGCTTTCTCTGGATCCCCAATGTGTTTATGAAATTTTGCGCGACAATTATTTTAATAATCGAAAAATTACATTTTGTGCTGGATGGTACCCTGATTGGGTAGTTCGACTTTATCATCGCAACTCAACGAGGTTTTCCAGCGATGCCGTTCATGAAAAAGTGCTTACCCGGGGTCTTAAAGTCGTAAGGCTCCAACATACTCTGAGACATGTCCCCTATCGCTCGATAACCGATTTCTTAGAGAAAATGCAAACCTATTCTTCTTTTTTTGCTTTGCAGTACCAAGGAAAAAAAAGGTCCTCTTTTTCCCATGCTCTTGTTCACGGATTTTTGACATTTTGCAAAAACTACTTCCTTAAACGAGGAATTTTTGGTGGCCGGGAAGGATTTATTCTTTCTCTCTACAATGCACAAACGACCTATTATAAATATTTGAAACTTGCAGAATTGAATAAAAAAATTTAGTTGTGTATTGTCTTTGCATGGATGTTGAAATTCTGTCCCGGATCCAATTTGCCTTTACCATTACCTTTCATTATATCTACCCTCCGCTGAGCATTGGCCTTTCTCTGGCTCTCATTCTGATGGAAGGGATGTTTCTTAAAACCCAAAATCCTCTATGGGAAAAGCTTGTTAAGTTTTGGCTAAAAATATTTGCCATGACATTTGCGCTGGGGGTTGCCACGGGGATTCCCATGATGTTTTCTCTGGGAACCAATTGGGCTCGATATTCTCGCTTTGTGAGCGATGTTTCGGGAAGCATTATTGGAGCAGAAGGGATGTTTGCTTTTCTCATCGAAGCAGGGTTTTTGGGAGTGCTTCTTTTTGGATGGGAACGGGTCAAGCCTAAAGTCCATTTCCTTGCGACCATTTTAGTTTCTTTGGGGGCCCATTTTAGCGCTGTGTGGATTGTGAGCTTCAACTCCTGGATGCAAACCCCTGCAGGTTATAAAATCACGACACTGCCGGATGGAACGGAAGTGGCTCAAGTGACCAAATGGGCCGAAGTCTTTTTTAATCCTTCGAATTTGAGCCATATTACCCATGTTTTGTTAGGCGCTTGGATGGCGGGGGCTTTTTTAATGGTGAGCGTAGGCGCGTACTATCTTCTTAAAAAGAAGCACGAGGCTTTTGCACAGAAAACCCTCAAAGTGGGACTTCTTATGGGGATGATAACAGCGGTATTACAACTTGTTTCAGCCGACCATTTAGCACGTAAAACTGCTCAGCATAATCCAGAAAAATTTGCTGCTTTTGAAGGCGTGTATAAAACACAGCCTTATACGCCCGCTTATGCTATAGGTTGGGTCGATACGGAAAATCAGCAAGTCCATGGGTTTTCTATTCCTGGACTTCTCAGTTGGATGACTCACCGGGATGCTGAGACACCTGTAAGAGGTTTGGATCAATTTCCTCCTCAAGAGTGGCCTAAAGTATCTATCGTGTTTCAACTCTATCATCTCATGATCCTGATGTGGGTTGCAATGGCTCTTGCTTCGGTCATTGGGGGTTATCATTGGTGGAAGAAAAAGCTCTCCATGGGTCCTCTTTTTTTAAAATTCCTGATGGTTTCGGTTTTATTTCCTCAAATTGCCAATATTGCAGGATGGTATAGCGCCTGTATTGGACGGCAGCCCTATGTTGTCTACAAGCTTCTGAAAACCCAGGATGCCTTCTCCCCTATCATTTCCGCAGGACAGGTTCTCGGATCTCTTATTATGTTTGTCGTGATGTACCTGCTCTTTTTCTTTCTCTTTTTAGTTCTACTTAACAAAAAAATTAAAAATGGTCCTGATTACGAAGAGGAAGAGCTTCCCTATCGTGATGTTTTTAAAGAAGAAGTCCATGGATAGTCTATTTATCGCTCAATTTCTGATGTATCTTGTTTTTATGATTTCTATTGTAGCGTATGCGACGCTAGATGGTTTTGACCTAGGGGTGGGCTGCCTCCATCTTTTTGCTAAGGGAGATCAGGAGCGGCGTATTATGATCAATTCGATAGGTCCTGTCTGGGACGGCAATTCTACATGGATTGTAATTGGAGGAGGTGTCCTTTTTGCAGCTTTTCCTAAAGCCTTTTCAACTCTTGCCCCCAACCTTTATACCCCTTTTATGCTTCTTCTCTTTGGGTTTATGTTAAGAGCTGCTGCCATCGAGTTCCGCAGCAAAAATAAAAGCCCTCGCTGGAGATCGTTTTGGGACATCTGTTTTTTTTCGGCCAGCTTGATTTTAGCATTGATTGTGGGCACTCTTTTAGGAAATCTTATTCATGGGATGCCTCTTAACAGCAAGGGGGAGCTGGAGGGGGGCTTTTTAGTCCTCTTTACACCCTACACCATCATTATTGCTCTCTTGGGAATCGCTTGCTTCATGATGCATGGTTCTTTGTATGTTTTGATGAAGACAGAAGGCGGTTTTCATGCTAAAGTTCGAAAATGGGTCCATTTGACAACGGCGTTTTTTCTAGCAATGTGGGTGATGGGTTCGACAATGACCTTTGTCCTACAGCCTCATATGACGCAGCCTTTTAGGGAGCTGCCTCTTCTAATGATTGTTCCTTTGCTAAGCTTGATGGCGGTGCTCTCTATCCCTATTCTCGTCCAAAAAAAGAAGGATGGTCATGCCTTCCTAGCTTCCTGTATCTCTATTTTCTTATTACTGAGTCTCTTTTTAGTCGGAACTTTTCCTCATATTGTCCGATCCTCCCTGGATCCTCAAGCCTCTCTTACTTTGATGAATAGCTCGGTTTCAGAACTTGCCCTTTGGATTTTGGTGGGGGTTTCCTTTACAGGCGCTCCTTTGTCTTTTTTTTATTTCCCCTATATTTATCGGGTTTTTAAAGGTAAGGTTATGCTCAATAAAATGAGTTACTGATTTAAAGAAATTTACTTAAAAAAATTTTGTTAAATCCTTTTGCTAAAAGTTTAATCAGGAATTTTTCCAATTATGTATTCTTTCATTTTATTTCAGGCTAAGAAAGAGTTGTTATAAAAAGAGTAAAGCCAATGAGGAAAAAAAATCGGAAATACGCATTGAGAGAATCCTCTATTTTTTCAAGCAAAGCAGATTTGGAAAGAAATCTATTAGCGGTAGTCGGATTCGAACCAACGACACAAGGATTATGATTCCTCCGCTCTAACCAACTGAGCTATACCGCCATTTCGATAAAGAATTAGCGGGGGAAGGATTCGAACCTCCGGCCTTTGGGTTATGAGCCCAACGAGCTAACCACTGCTCCACCCCGCGATAAGGTGAAATAAAGATAACAAAGGGAGTTATTTAATACCTAATAATTTCTCCAGAGAGTCCAGCTCATGACAAAAAATTCTTCTTCCGAATATTTTTTATCAACGAGGTCCCTCTTAACGCAGCAAAAATTCTCATAAAAGCTAAGAACCTTTAGCTTAAGCAACGGGTCTAATTATTTTTTTAACAGAGTAGTCTCTAGACAATGGAGGGTTCGTTGGGTAGATCCATGGACTTCATGGGCCAGACGAAGCCCCGCCTGATGCATCTGTTGAGAAGGATTTAAAAGAAGCTCTTCAACGACTTTCGCTAAATTCTCCAAGCTGACTTGTATGCCCGCTCCTGCGTCGACGACCAGCGTGACAAGGTCTTTTTGAGAATACATCGAAGGGCCAAAGAGGACAGGGATTCCGAGTGCTGCAGGTTCAAAAATATTATGCCCTCCTACCCTTTTAATAAAACTGCCTCCGACAATAGCAAGCTCTGAGAGTTGGTAACAGCTACTTAAAACCCCCATTGCATCGACTAAAATAACCCTTTGATCCCTCTTTTTAAGGGGATCCGAATACTTGCTAAATTCGATCTGTTTTTTCTCTAAGAGTTTAGCCACCTCCATAAACCTTTCAGGATGGCGAGGAACCAATAAAATTTTAAGATCGGGAAACTTTTTAAATAGAGGCTCCAAAGCGTTTAAGAGCAGCTCTTCTTCCTGGTCGTGAGTAGAACCGAGGGTGATCACCTGGTTAGTAGAGGTAAGGCCTAAATGCGCACGCCACTGATTTTTATCGATCGGAAGAAACTCTTGATCAAACTTGAGGTTGCCTGTGACAGTCATCCGCTTAGGATTAACTCCCAATCGGACAAAACGGTCAGCATAGGTGCTACTTTGGACACAGAGCAGCTCAATTTTTTGAAAGAAAGGACGGCTAAAAAAAGGGACTTTTAAAAAAGAAGAGGTCGACCTTTCAGAGATTTTGCCATTTACAAGAATAACCCTGGGAGCAAGATCGATAAAATTAAACCAAAAATCTCCTTCTACTAACACCAAGAGATCTGGCTTCATTCTCTGGATGAGGCGACGAATGGTCCATGAAAAATCCAAAGGAAGAAAGAAATATTGATCGGCTTTGGGAATGCTTCGCTTTGCTTCTTCATAGCCCGTTTCCGTTACCGTGGAAAGGACGATAGAGATGGTAGGATATTTCTTGCGAAGCTCGGTTATCAAAGAAGCAACCGCTTTTGTCTCTCCGACTGAAATGGAGTGTACCCAAATCCGAAGCTCTTGAGTTGTAGGAAATGTAGGCAGCTTAAAGCCTAATTTTTCAGCAAAAGAGAACCTGTGCTTCTGATGTCGTAACATCTCCCATAGCCACTTCGGTAGCCACAGGATCACAAATATGCAAAGGGCTGCATTATAGAAAACTCTAAACATGCAGTACGATGTTGATGATTTTATTGGGAACAAAAATCACTTTCTCGATGGTTCCCTCTAGGTGTTTCATGATCTGGGGCTGGGTTTTGATAAAGGAGAGGATTTCCTCTTGAGTTTTATCTTTGGGCAGATCCCATTTTCCGCGCATTTTTCCATTCACTTGGACGACGTAAACGGTGGTTGCATCAATGAGATAGGCAGGATTAATGGTAGGAAAGGGGGCATATGTTAAGCTCTCAATCTCTCCTAAAAGCTGCCATGCCTCTTCAGCAATATGAGGAGCAAAAGGGTAAAGTGCTTGAGTGAACATTTTAAGAGCTTCTTTACAATAAACGGGAAGGGGTTGGAAGTCATTTATAAACTCCATCATCCGAGCAATCGCAGTATTAAAAGACATCGCTTGAATGTCTTTTTCAACCAAGTGCACGGTTTTGTGGGCTAGTCTAAGACCTGTTTCATCTTTTTCTTCGCTTACTTTGGGTGAGGTCACGAGGATGTAAAAACGATTTAAAAATCGATGGCATCCTTGTACAGCATCGGTGTTCCACACTTTTTCATAATCAAAAGGTCCCATGAACATTTCATAAAGACGGAGGCTATCGGCACCATATTCTTCGATCATCTCGTCAGGGGTGACTCCATTGAGTTTAGATTTCGACATTTTTTCAATTTGAGAATCGAGTTTAATATCAGTTCCTAGTTGGAAATACTCTCCCTCTTTTTCCATTACATTGTCTGGAAGAACATACGATCCATTCGGAAGACGATAGGAACGAGATGTTAAAAGGCCTTGATTCCGAAGTTTTTGAAAAGGCTCAAGTGTAGAGACGAGACCGCAATCATAGAGGACTTTATGCCAAAAACGAGCGTAGAGAAGATGAAGAACCGCGTGCTCCACCCCGCCTACATACAGGTCTACCGGCATCCAATAGTTTTCTTTTTTGGGATCCCACGCGACTTGTTTATTGTGAGGGTCACAAAATCTCAAATAGTACCAACAAGAACCTGCCCATTGAGGCATCGTATGAGTCTCACGCAAAGCTTTTTTTCCTGTTTTGGGATCTATAATCTCCACCCATTCTTTGACTTTTGCAAGAGGGCTTTCTCCTGTTCCTGAGGGTTTATAGTCGGTCAGCTCAGGAGGAGTGAGAGGAAGTTCATCGAGAGTGAGCGCCCGTTTAGTCCCATCTTCAAAATGTAAAATAGGGAAAGGCTCTCCCCAGTATCTTTGACGCGAAAAGAGCCAATCGCGGAGCTTATAAGTCACTGTCCTCTCCCCTGCTTGATGTTGTTCAAGCCACTGTGCCATTTTTTCTTGGGCTTGCGCTACGGATAAGCCGTTCAAAAAGTCGCTATTGCAAAGGGTGCCCTCTTCCATCCAGCAGAGAGTTGAGTTGAGTACTTCTTCTGCAAGCCCTGCATCAGCAGGTCGTACAACAGGAAGGATTTCAAGTTGATATTTTTTTGCAAAACCAAAATCCCGTTCATCATTTCCAGGAACCCCCATTACAGCTCCTGTTCCATAGTTTGCCAGCACATAATCTGCGATCCAAATGGGAATTTTCTTTTGACTCACTGGGTTAATGGCATAAGCGCCTGTCCAAACTCCTGTTTTTTCTTTAGCAAGATCGGTGCGTTGTAAATCAGATTTGGCTGCGACTTCTTTAAGATAAGCCTCCATCTCTTTTTTCTGTGAAGGCGTGGTGATTTTTTGCACCAACGGGTGCTCAGGAGCCAAAACAAGAAAGGTGGCTCCAAAAAGCGTGTCATGGCGGGTTGTAAAGACCAGAATCTTCTCAGGGTGGTTCTCAATTAAGAAAAACACCTTAGCTCCTTCACTCCGACCAATCCAGTTGATTTGTAATCTTTTGAGTGACTCAGGCCAATCCAGAAGGTGAAGGTCTTCAATCAGACGATCTGCATAAGCAGTGATTTTTAAGATCCATTGCTTAAGTGGACGCCGCTCGATCGGATGACCTCCCTCTTTCGACTTGCCACTTTCCACCTCTTCATTCGCAAGAACAGTGCCTAAAGCGGGGCAATAGTTGACCAGCATTTCGGCTTCGTAGGCAAACCCTTTTTCAAAGAGTGTAGTGAAGATCCATTGCGTCCACTTGTAATAGTTGGGATCACTGGTTGCAATTTCTCGATCCCAATCATAGCTAAATCCAAGAGATTTCAGCTGGCGGCGGTAGGTATTGATATTTTGCTCAGTGGTAACAGCAGGATGAGTCCCTGTACGAATCGCATATTGTTCTGCGGGCAGGCCGAAACTGTCCCATCCCATTGGATGAAGTACGTTATACCCCTTTGTCCGCATGTAACGAGAAATGATGTCTGTTGCAGTATACCCTGTTACATGACCCACATGGAGTCCTGCCCCTGAAGGATAGGGAAACATATCAAGGACATAATATTTAGGCTTAGAGAGATCGACCTCAGCTCTAAAAAAATCTTTTTCATCCCATAGGGATTGCCATTTTTCTTCAATATGACGGTGCGGATAATTCGACATTTCAATAAACCTCCCGAAGGTACGCCAGCATGATACCAGTATAATAAAATACTCAAGAGGGGATTTGCTTCAAAAAGAAAAATCAACTATATTTCTTTATCGGTAGCGTATGATTGAATTAACCACAGTCCGCAAACATAAGGTTGTCCTATCGGACTACGATTATAAAAAAGATATTGAAAATCGCCTTCTCATGTCTCATTTAACTTCCCCAGAGCACGCGGTTTTGGAAGAAATCTTATTTAGTCCTATCCGGACGTCCGTGAGGAAGATCGCAAAGAACGTTGATCTTATAGAAGATACAGTCTTAGATACCTTAAAAAAGTTGTCCCTTACAGGTCTCCTTAGCTTTGAAGAAGATGCAGTTGTGGTCGACAAAGAGATGAGAAAATATTTTGAAACTGAGATGCTGAAATTTGAAGAGGACTTCGAGGCCGGGATGGAATTTCTCCAACACCTCCTTAAAAAGGTCCCTATTCATGTCCTCCCCCACTGGTATGCGATTCCGCGTACATCAAATAATATTTTTGATTCTCTGATCGAAAAATATTTACTTACGCCTCAAATCTACCAAAGATATCTTTTAGATCTTACCTTTTCAGACCCCTCGTTTAGCGGTATTATCCAAGATGTTTTAAATGCTCCTCATTTTGAAGTGAAAGCCGAGGAAATTCGGAAGAAATACCATCTCTCTCCTGAAAAATTCCACGAAGCGATTCTCACTCTGGAATTTCATTTTGTCTGTACCCTAAGATATCGAAAAAAAGAAAAAGGATGGGATGAAGTTGTGACTCTTTTCTCCGAGTGGAAAGAACATCTTTCTTTCTTAAAAGAAACGGCACCTTCTCCTATTCCCGCTATTAAAAAAGTGGAGCGCTACCGTCCATCTGACTTTGCCTTTGTCGAAGACATGACAGCTATTTTATTGCATGCTAAGAAAGAGTCAGGATTTTTAGAGCAAAAGAATGTACTGATTAATTTTAGCTCTCCCCTTCCTGATCAAAACTATTTAAAGAAACTTCTTCTGAAAATCGAACAAATCCAACTCGCCCAATTAGAGGGTCATAAACTGATTCTTACTAGTGCAGGCCAAGATTGGTTGCAGCTCCGATCTGAGAATAGAGCTCTCTATCTTTATCGTCATCCCATGAATCAACTTCAATTTCATGAAAAGGTGATCCGCGAAGTAGAGAAATCGTTGTTAAGAATCATCGATTCCGGCTGGGTGCGTGTGGCTGATTTTATGAAAAGCGTCTCTGTCCCTATCAATGAAAGCCAAGCGGTGGCCTTAAAAAAAGCAGGCAAAGTTTGGAGATATCAGCGTCCTATTTACACAGCCGAAGAAATCCATCTTATTGAAAGAATCGTGTTGGAACATTTTTTTGAAGCAGGGATCACAACTCTTGGAATGTACCACGATGAACCTTGTCTGAGTGTTACGCCCTTTGGCCAATCTTTATTTGGATAAAGTGATGGAAGAGCTTGTCTCGAATCGAAAAGCATTTCACCATTACGAGGTCCACGAAACCTACGAAGCGGGCGTCGTTTTGCTTGGAACAGAAATCAAATCTTTAAGAAACCATGGAGGTAATCTCCAAGAAGCCTATGTGGTCTTTCATCAAGGAGAACCCTATCTCAAGAATGCATCCATTGCTCCCTACAAATTTGGAAATCTTTTTAATCATGAAGAAAAAAGAGAGCGAAAACTTCTCTTGCATAAAAGAGAAATCGGTAAACTTCAAACTTTTATTGCCGAAAAGGGTTTCACTATTATTCCTCTTGCCATGTATTTGAAGAAAGGATTTGTGAAAGTAAAGCTCGGTGTTGCAAGAGGTAAAAAAGCTTATGACAAGCGGTCTGCTTTAAAAAAACGAGAACATGAAAGGCAGATGGACCGTGAGATGAAAGATAGATAATTGACACCCTGGTGTTTTTTAGAGTATCTTCTTAGAAAAAGGACATTCTATGAAGCTCATTATTTCGCGCATTGATCTTTTAAATCTGATTGCAAAAATCCAAGCCATTGTTCCTGCAAAGCCTGCTCTTCCCATCCTTAGCAATGTACTTTTAGAAGCACAAGATGATCAGATTATTTTAAGTGCAACAGATTTAACTGTAAGCATGCGTGCCTATGCGAGCGCTCAAATCCAAGAAGAAGGAGCCCTCACCCTCCCCGCAAAAAAATTCTTCCAGCTTGTGCGCGAGCTCACTTCTTCTCAAGTGGAAATCCATGCCCAAACTCCTGAAATCGCTCACATCAATTGCGGTTCTTCCCATTTTAAAATGAGTGGGATGCACAAGAGTGAATTTCCAGCTCTTCCTGATATGCAAGGGGGTATTAGGATCGATATGGACAACACCCTTCTAAAAGAAATGCTCATCCGAAGCTCATTTGCAGCTGCAAGAGATGACAACCGTCAAGTTTTAAATGGCATTTTAATGCAGCATAAAGAAAAACTGGCGACGTTTATTGGAACGGATGGAAAACGACTTGCACGTCTTTATGCTGAAGTCAGTATCCCCACAACTCAAGCGCGCTCTTATGTCGTTCCTCTGAAGGCTGTCGAAGAAATGGTTAAACTTATCGACGTCAAAGATGACACCTCTCAAATCACCTTCCTTACCGATAAAATCAGCCTGGAAGTGGGCGCTGTTACGCTCATTACCAAGCTCTTAAATGGACAATATCCCGACGTCGATCGAGTCATCCCTAAAAAAGCTCCTGCTCCTATTTCTTTACATCGCGAAGAATTGATGTCCCTGTTGCGGCAAGTCTCTTTATTTACCACCGATCATAGCAGCGCTGTCCGATTTACATTTACTCCGGGCCAGCTCCATTTGGTTGCGATGAGCGGTGATATTGGGGAAGGAAAAGTGAGCATGTCGGTCAATTACGGGGGGCCTACATTTGAGGTCGCCTTCAATCCCCACTACTTTCTCGACATTCTACGCCACAGCAAAGACGAAACCGTGAATCTCTCGCTGAGCGATGCTTTTAACCCAGGTCTTATCACCGATTCGACCACCGCCCATTTTGTCCTCATGCCCATGCGCCTAGACGTTTAAGTCAAGGACGCTCAGGCAAGAATACCGAATAGAGGAACGAGAATGCTGAAGAGGACAGGGATCCATAAATATTTCGTTTTAAGATGTTGATTGAAAGGCTATATCTTCACCACTTTAGAAATTACAAGGAGGAAGCCTTTACCTTCTCTCCTGGTGTTAACCTTATTCAAGGTGAAAACGCGCAAGGAAAAACTAACTTATTAGAAGCCCTCTTTCTCGTAGGGACAGGCCGATCTTTTCGAACTCCTCATCTCAAGCAGCTCATTCATAGGGAGGCATCTTTTTTCTTTGTGGAGGCCCAATTTAATAGAGAAGGAATTGAGCAAAAAGTGCGTCTTTCTTTTAATGGAGAGGCCAAAACACTTGAGACCAACCACACCACTTATCCTACCTTTAATCCTCTTCTCGGCCAGATGCCCATTGTACTTTTGGCTCCAGAGGATGTGCTCCTAGTCACAGGATCTCCTTCTGATCGACGCCGTTTTTTAGACCTGCATCTTGCGCAAAGCGATCCTCTCTATGTTCACCACCTCATGCGATATCATAAAGCTATTAAACATCGTAACTTTTTGTTGAGGCAAAAAAAAGAAGAAGGGCTAGAACCTTGGGAAACCTTGATGAAGGCCGGAGCCTCTTACATTCAGCAAAAAAGAAGCCGACTGATGGAGGAGCTTAAAACCGATTTCCAAACGAGTATGCAGCTCCTTTCAGGTGAAAAAGATCGAATCGATATTTTGTACTGCCCTTCCTTTACAGATAATTACCTTAAGTACCGCCCCAAAGAACTTATTTTGGGTTCCACTCTTTTAGGACCTCACCGGGATGATGTAGAGATACTGATTAATGGTCTTCCTGCTTCATCTTATGCAAGCCAAGGCCAAATGCGGTGTGCCGTGGCAGCTCTCCGTCTTTCTGAATGGAAGCGTCTGTCTAAAGAACATTCTATTTCCCCTCTCTTCTGTATCGATGATTTTGGAGTTCATCTTGACGAAATACGGCGTGAAGCACTCCTTTCACATGTCAGCGCTGTAGGACAGGTCTTTCTCACCTCCCCTACCCCTTTAAATCATCAGATTGACCATACAATACACGTGAATGCAGGAGCCCTCAGACTTTTCCACTAACATCTAAACCCACCCGCTTTTAAGAAAAATAATCCTAAAAAAGCATATCGATAAGAGCTTTTTGAAGGGGGTCCGCGATGGGATCGTCTTTTGCTTTTTTTGTTAAAGAATCCATCATTTCCCTTGCCAATTTTTTTCCTAGCTCAACCCCTTCTTGATCAAAGGAATTGATATTCCACAAAAAGCCTTGGAAAGCGACCTTATTTTCATAATACGAAAGAAGGGATCCAACCGCCGAAGCCGTGCATCTTTCTCCAATTAGAAAAAGGGAGGGACGGTTTCCTGGAAATACTTTATTAGGATTAGAATGAGCCTGACCCATCGCAAGGGCAAGAGCTTGAGCGAGCATATTACAGTTCAGCTTTTCTTGTGAGATATGACCCTCTAAGCGAAGGTCAGATCCATATTGACTTTGCTTAAAACCGATGAACTCAACAGGAATGACAGTCGTTCCTTGGTGGATTGCTTGGAAAAAAGAGTGTTGACTACTTGTTCCCGGTCCTCCCCACACAATCGGGGCTGTATCATCATCGAGCTGCCGCCCTTCTTTATCGACTCTCTTCCCATTCGATTCCATTTCCAGTTGTTGAAGGTGGGCGGGAAACCTAGCAAGCGCATGAGAATAAGGGATGACTGCTACAGTAGGAAATCCTAAAAAAGAGCGATTCCACACACCGATAAGAGCCCCTAAAAGAGGAAGGTTATCGCGCGGATTGGGTCTTAAAGCCACTTGATCCATCTCATAGGCCCCCTCTAGCAGCTGAAGAAATGTGGAAAGTCCTAAAGTAAAGGCAAGCATAACCCCCCCCACCATCGAAGTTACCGAGTATCTACCGCCAATAAAATCCCACATATAAAACGTAGCTCGGTATTTTTCAGGATTGTCCATAGGACCTCCCTTTCCAGTGACTGCAATCAGATGCAGAAGAGGGTCCAGCCCTGCTTTGATGAGCTCTGCCCGAATCACCGCTTCGTTTGTCACCGTTTCAAGCGTGGTGCCCGACTTAGAAACAATCACAAAAAGCGTTTTGTGCAGAGGAACAGCCTGCAACACCGATGCGACTTCATCTGGATCAATATTAGAAATAAAATGAGCGCTTCTGCCTGGAATAGCATACGCTTTGAGAGCGTAGTAGACAGCTTCTGGACCTAATGAAGATCCTCCAATTCCTACTTGCACAATATGGGTGTAGGCATCAACCGTAGAAAGAAAGCCCTCTAAACGATCTATTTCTGCCCAAGCAAGCTCTGCCACAGCCTGTGCCTCTTTAGAGAGAAATTTCGAACCTTTTTTAAGACGTAAAGCCGTATGAAGAGCAGCTCTTTTTTCGCCCGTATTGACCTTTTCCCCTGCTTGAAGTTTTTGCATCCAAGAAAGAAGATTTTTTTTGTCTGCCCACTGAATTAGACCCTCTAAAATGGAAGCCGATATAAGTTCCATAGCAAATGACAGTTTAAACCCTGATCCACTGGCTTGGAACTTCTCGATACGCTCCGAGGTCAACTCTTTTGGAAGACTGACCCCTTCAGCGGCAAGCCGGCTTAGGTTTTTATCTAGCATGTTTGAAGATTCTCATAACCCCATTCAAAAATCAACCTTTATCCAGGCTGTGTTAATGACATAAGTGTTCAGAAGGTGGAGCGCTTTATTGGTCTGTTTTTGCGATCCTTGGCACGCTTTTCCTTCGATAGCAACCCCTTCTAACTCTCCTTCTTTGCTTTCTAAGCTCTTCACTCCAATGAATGGAGCAGCTGCTTCTAAAGCATGACTTTCAATGAGAGCTAATACCCGTCTAAAAGAACAAGATCTGTAAGATGGATGACCTTCTTTTTCATTGTTTTTCTCCTCCTATTCAATGAAAAAGCTTCTTCTATCTTGCTACTTGTACTCAATCTAAATTTTTAATGCGATTGCCCTGGAGATTTCCTCCATGACCCTTGTGAAAAAGATGCAAAGTGTTTATACTAATTTTCCATTCGGAGCATAGCGCAGTTTGGCTAGCGCATCTGCTTTGGGAGCAGAGGGTCGGGGGTTCAAATCCCTCTGCTCCGAATTTTTCCTCCCGCAGCCTCAAATCCTAAAACTTGTCGTTGCCCTGCAGCTGTGAGTGCTTTTTTAAAAACAATTAACTCATCCAATCCATCCCAGAGCTCATTAAGACGCCTTTCAGGAATGACCCGCAGGTGCGGCTCCTCTTCTAAAATCCGAGTAAGATCGTTTAAAAGCTCTGATGTACAGTATGGGTCCTGAGGAAGTAACACTCCTTGGGAACTCTGCTTCGGCTCTAAAGCGAGATGAACGTGCAAAAATCTTTCTTGAGACAATAACTGAGCCTCTTCGCCTCTTGAAAAATGGGCTTTATCTTCGAAAAAACAATATGTAGAGATCTCTTCAGGCAGAAAGGAACCCAGATGATGGAGATAGCTTCCAAAAACCGTTGCGCTTTCTACAGGTGTTAGTTCCCCCCCTGTGATGACCAATGTGGAAAGAATTGAAAGAGATCCACGATACAAAACAACCCCTTTGCAACGGTGTTGCAGCCGGGGCCAAACATCTTTTGAAAATTGATCGAGAGCGACCGTAAAAGTATGGAAAATGGCGGGGTCATTGATAAAAAAAGGGCCCTTATTCCACCCAAAATCAAACTCAATGAGGATTTCTTCCGAGGATTCAAAAAGATTAGAAGACCAATACAGCTCACTAGAAGTTGTAGCAGGAAGAATAACAGTTTTCATATATTAGACCTCTCGCTTAAGCTAAAGTTTCGTCGCTTTTATGAAATTGGAAATACCGAATTTCACGACCCTTTTTTCTCCAAAGCGATTCAAAATAAGAGGTGCCGTAACTCTCCCATTCTGTGATGTAGTAAGGGGGCTGAAAAAAGGGTTTCCACGCTCTGCTAGCAAGCACTAATTCTGTCAGCTGATGACTATAGAAAGGGTCATCGGTTACAACCGTAAAGAAAGAGCCATTTTTGGTCGTCCGGGTTAACTCTTTTATAAAAGAAGATTGAAAAAGTCTATTTTTGGCATGTTTTTCTTTAGGCCACGGGTCGGGAAAATTCACATAAACTCCATCCACCCGATGATCTTTAAGATAGTCGCGAATAAAGATTTGTGCATCACCACAGACAATAAAAAGGTTATCGATATGCCGTTTTGTCTTCTTAAGCCAGATTTTCTGCACCCGCTCAAATCGCCACTCTACCGCCACCCAATTTTGTGACTTATTTTGGGCTGCTTTTTCTGCAATCCATGTCCCGTTGCCTGTACAATACTCTATAATTACAGAATGATTATTTCCAAAAAGTGTCTCCCATGAAGGGAAGGCCCATTCTGTGTGTTTGTCATAGTAGTCAGGGATAAAAAGCACCCCTTCGTGGATAGCAGGCTGGCGCTCTTCCCATGTATAGGGAAATTTTAAATTTTTAGATTGCATACAGAAAGCATTATAGGAAAATTATACCGCTGGATCAATAATGAAGTTGACGAAGATCGAGACCGCTTGATATGTTGAAACTTAATTTAATTTAACTGAAAGGAATTGCAATGAAGAAAATATGGCTTTTGACTACATGTTGCTCCTTAATGGTTGCTGAGATGCTAGGTGAAGGCTCTTCGAGTCTAGAAACTCTTGAAACTTTATCGGATGAAATTGTTATCCCACCGACCTCTCCTTTACAGTCGGATTCCACCGATTATCTGGAAGAAGACTTATCTAATAAAAAAGTAGAACTCCCTCCCCCTACCCTCGTAGAGAACGAGGTGGAGAACGAGATTTTCGTCCCCTTTGAACCTACTTCTGCACCCAATTCCCCACTTACCCTCCCTTCTATTACTCAGCCGCTTGAGACAAAGTCAGAAGCTAATGTAACAAGTGTGGTAAAAAAAAGTCAGGAAACGGAAGAAAAAAGCAAGCCTACCGGCATCACTATCGATTTAGGGCAAGTTTTTGCAGGCTCTCCTACCATCTATTCAGTCTTGCTCCTCCTCTCTATTGTTACGGTAGGCATCTGGATTTATGCCCTCCTCAGCCTTCGTAATAGCCAGCTTTTACCCACCGAAGTGTGCAAAGAACTTAGAAACCAACTGGATGCTCGGAGTTATGAGACCGCCCTTAGCACCTGTAAAAACCATCCATCTCTCCTATTTGGAATGGTTGCCACTGCAATTAAAAATAAACATCAAGGGTCTGCAACAATGCTCGAAATGATGAAAGCGGAAGGGCGTCGGCTCAGTATTTCGTATTGGCAAAAGATCAATCTCTTAAATGACATTGCCATCATTGCTCCGATGCTAGGGCTTTTAGGAACGGTTCTTGGGATGTTTTATGCTTTCTACGACTTGAATCGTTCAGCAGAAAGTATTTCAGCCCTTTTCGATGGCCTTGGTATCTCTGTCGGAACCACTGTCGCGGGACTTGTCGTAGCGATGTTAGCACTGACTTTCCATGCTATGACAAAGTATCTGCTTATGCAACAACTGACACTCATCGAAGCTCAGGCCGAGGAAATTGTCCAAACAATCAAGGAGTAATTCATGAGTCTTATTCCGGATGAGGAACTCAAAAAAGCCGCTTCCTTAAATTGGGCTCCGATCGTCGATTTTCTTTTTGTCGTTGTAGCGATTTTTGCCACAATGACTATCACCCATGCAGCCCTTTATGATACCCAAGTCAACCTGGTGAAGATTAAAGTTCCAACCCCATCGAGCGCCGCCCCTCCCCAGCAACCTTTTGTCATAAACATTGGTATTACCCAGGATGGCAAGTATAAATGGATCACAGAAGTCAATGAATTCTTTATGGAATCCCCTTTAAGTATTCAACAAGAACTTCAAAAACAGCAACAAATAGGTCTTCTCTCAACCGACGCTGAACAGATAAAAATCTTGCTCCATATCGATAAAAATGCCCAATGGGATCCTATCGCTCAAATCATTTTTGCCCTTCATGAGCAAGGATTTTCTGTCCATCCTGTCTATGACCCTACAGGAGAGAAACAATAGACATGCCATAATTGCGTATTAATAAAAGGGATTGCTCCTTAAACGGAGTAGTATAAACTCTCCACTATAAATTACTCGTAAAGAGCACTAAAACAGGAGCAAGCCCATGAAACATTGTATTGGACTAGACGCATCAATGAAAAGAATTTTTATCCGGGCGATCAACGAACAAGGAAAGATCGTTCGTGAAGGGTCAGAGACAACAAACCCTCATCTTTAAATTTTTATTTAAAATCAATTGCTAATTCACTTAGCAAAATTATAAAACACAGGGCATTATAAAAACTATGAGATAGAACTGCTAAACCTAAATTATGCACAGCTTTTAATGTGAAGCTATTGGCCCCCCCTGCGACATATGCAAAAATTAATCCCATTGCTGTAAGTGCAAGGGCTCGACCTGCATTATCTTGATCCGTATCTGCTTTTGATTTTTCATGAGAAAAAGCAAAAATAAGAGAGGATGCAACCATATAACCCTAACTCCGCCGCTCTTCACGTAATATTTTGCCAATAACATCAAGAGGTTCTTGATGTTATTGGCTTTTTTTGCATAATTTATATTACGTGATCACGTAATATGGATGGATAATGGGAATAACTCGAAGGGTGCACCCAGATTGGGCGTTGAAGCAAAAAAGGCCAGGGACAGAGCTTCGGTATATTCGAGGCATTTATTACCTGTACGGCGTTTCCAGCAAATGGAATAAGGACAAAAAGCGTGCGCAAAAAGTGACAGGGAAAATCCTTGGAAGAGTCACTGAAAATGGATTTATTGAGTCGGCTCGCAGACAGATTATCGATGGAAAATCTAAAGTTGAAAACGCAACAGGGCTTACCATCAAAGCTATTTCCACCAAGAGCGCTGGCGTTGGATGCTTTCTAGAGCCGTTGCTATCTGACATTTTAGCAGCACTCAGAAAACACTTTGATGGGGACGCGGACGCCATTTACTGCGCTAGTTTAATGCGATTGGCACACCAGACTTCGTTGAAGAACATGAACGTCCATTTACAGGAAAATTTTCTCTCAGAG